>NZ_LGSU01000305.1 GCF_002260545.1 Hydrocoleum sp. CS-953
GGATTAAATATCTCATATTTTCAACTTAAGTAATACAGGTATCTTGCCTGTTAACTTTGTACCTCGCGGGCAAGGGAAAATGCTGTATTTAGTTAGGATTAAATATCTAATATGCTCAACTTTACTTAATCAAACTTTTTAACTCTCTCCAAATAGAATGTTGATTAGAAGTTGATGCGGGATGAGTCAAAATTCCTTGAGTAGGGCTGAACAAAAAAGCTAATATAAATAATCCAAATGATACTAATACAATTGCCGGACCGGATGGCAAATTATAGAAGTAGCTAATATACATCCCACTAATACTAGATAAAATTCCTATTCCTACTCCTAAAATCATTACTTGATGCAATCTTTTAACTAATAAATAAGCTGTAGATGCTGGTGTAATTAATAAGGATAAAACTAATACTACTCCTACTGCTTTGAGACTTGCTACAATTGTCAAACCAATTAACATCATTAACCCCAAATTTAATAAATTTACAGGTAAACCTACTGCTTGAGCGCCGAGGGGGTCAAATGTGTAAAAGAATAATTCTTTATATAGTAGAATAACAACTAATAAAACAACTACAGCACTTATTAATGTATCTCGTACATCTCCAACAGTTACGCCGAGAATATTGCCGAATAAAAAATGATTTAGGTCGATTTTATTGTCTTTCTGAATAACTGTAATTAATGTGATTCCTAAAGCAAAGAAGGCAGAAAAAACTATTCCCATTGCTGCATCTTCTTTGATTGGCGATCGCGTCCTAATTAAGTTAATTAAAATAGTGCTTATTATTCCAGCGATAAATGCTCCGACAAATATATTTGCTCCTATCCAAAAAGCAATAGCTAATCCCGGTAAAACTGAGTGACTAATGGCATCTCCTAATAGTGCTAATCTTTGTACCATTAAATAACTCCCAACTACTGCGCAAATAATTCCGACTATTACTGCGACTAGGAGCGATCGTTGCATAAAACTGTATTGTAGTGGTTCGAGTAATGTTTCTAACATGAGTGTTTATTTTTCCTCTTTTGGATGTTTTATTATTCTGATTTTATAGTGAAAATTAAGTGGTAATTTCATAAGTAAAGAGGTATAATTATTCTCCGCTAATTTCAACTAATGCTTCACCAGACAGTAGAAGTTCTAGCGCTTCTGGTAAAGTAGCACTTAAAATTTCTCGTAACCGAGCATTTGAGGTGTTACCACAGGTTAACCAGATAATTTGAGGTGGTGAGTCAAGGCGATTGACTAGATCGACAAAATCACTATCTTTAGTTATCAAGATAACACTTTGAGCCTTTGCTGCTTCAAAAATCTCAAAATCTTCAGCATCTCTCAAACCAATATCCCGTAGAGCTAATGCTGTTACTCCAAAAGTATCACTAATCCAAGTGGCGATCGCAGGTGACAGTTGTGCATCTACCCAAATTATCATACAACTAGCACGGGATGATTAAGTTTACGGGAGGCATATAAAAGGGAAGCTTGCAGATCGTTGGCTTCTAGATCGGGCATTTCTGCTAAGATTTGTTCGGCACTCATTCCAGCAGCAAACAAATCTAGTACATCTGATACCCGAATTCTCATACCTCGGATACAAGGGCGGCCACCACATTGTTTAGGATTAATCGTAATTCTTTTTAGTAATTCTGACATATATGTTTTACTCCAGAATGAATTTTAATTTTACTTTAACCAGGAAGTAGCTTCATATTCTATTATCTTGATTTTAAGTATTTCTAATACTGTTGCTGTTAGGCTTGAAGTTCGGCAAGAATAACCTTATAGGATTCTATAAGTCTATTGATTAGTGCATCATAAATCACCTCATAGTTTTCGTTATTTTCTAACAACTCAAGCCTCTTATTAATACTTTTAAGAATTTCATTCTTTTTGGAATCTGAAATCAGATGGGAACTTAAAACACGAAAATCATAGAGTACATAAAATGGAAGTGAAACATCTGAAGAGTTAGATATTTGAAGAACTTTCTCTAGCCACTTTTCAAAAAGCTTTAGTGAGCGAAGATTTTTAAGCTCACCTTTATCTACTACACTTCTCAACTCATCCTTAAGAAATTTTGAATTTAAGCTCTCAACCATAACTCGATTAAGAGCTTCTATAACAGGATTGATATGCTTTTCCTGCCAAAATACAGGTCTGTCAATATTTTCAATAACTTGACTTATTTCTCCTGAAAATTTATAAAGGTCTCCTTGTCGTTTTCTCTGACAAGCTTGAATAACTTTCCATCTCAAACGAAATAAAGTATTTTCAGGAGAGGGGTTTGAGAACTGCAGATCCATCTGTGATTCATAAAACTCTGAGCATAAATCATGGTCAGATTCTACATTTTCAGACCTAAGATAATGCTGCTCGTTCAAAGATAATCCATCAATATCACCTAACCACATAAATACTTTTCGATTTCTATTAATACCGAAAGAAATTTTAAACTCATCTTTTTTTTCTATCCTTCCATAAGTTTTGGAAAATAAATCTAAGCGATAATCAGGATGTTGAGAATATTTATTTAAGACTGCAAGGTTAAAGAAAACTGGAGTCAGAAATCCATCATCCCCACGTCGTAATCCTGGTATGTTGTCATAATCTATATGATCGTATAGAAACTCTACTTTGGCATAGTCGAAACGTTTTTTGAATTCCTGTTTAAGAGACAAA
>NZ_LGSU01000306.1 GCF_002260545.1 Hydrocoleum sp. CS-953
ATTCCACAGTGGGAGAAGGTACAATATTTACTATTACACTGCCTAGAGCCTAAAAATCGCCAAATGATACCACTTTTAGGAATTATATCAAATCCGTTGGCTTCGGAGTATTATAAGAAACCGGGTTTATGGGAGATAGATGGTAGGGACGCCCTTATGCAACGTCCCTACAAGGGAATTTCATATAAACCCGGTTTCTACACTTTTTTACACCGATACTAGCGGATTTAATATCACTATCCTCAAAAGTTTCGTAGGTAATTCTTTTTCATCCTCCAAGAATTTATTTCTTGCTTTACAGCAGAAGTCTACCTTTAATATCATCAGGACTTACGCATAGCCACTATATCTAGTAGGGGTTAACGGCCGTTAACCCCTACAGGTGGTGTATATTTTCATGTTTTGCGTAAGTCCTGATCATGTCCGTTTGTCTTAAGTGCTGGAGAAATGTCTACCTTAAATAGTAGGGGCGAATACGATTCGCCTTCTAGGGATAGCGCTTTTAAGTTTTTACTCCTTTCAAACATCCTTCCTTCTTCCCTCTTCCTTCTTCCTTCTTCCTTTCAAAAGACCTCTGAACTTGCATGGCGATCGGCAACTTAATGATAAACTCTGTACCATTTCCCTCCTCAGAGGAACACAGTAAATAGCCCCCATGCTTCTCACAAATAATTTGATAACTAATTGAAAGTCCCAGTCCCGTTCCTTTGCCAACTGGTTTAGTTGTAAAAAATGGATCAAACAAGCGAGTTTGAATATCTGTCTTAATACCAGGACCATTATCAGTAATTTGAATTGTAATCCACTCGGTATCAACTTGAGCTGTTTTAATTGAAATCATCGGCGATCGCTCCTTTAACTTCCCTTCCTCAATTGCATCTTCTAAAGCATCAATGGCATTAGCTAAAATATTCATAAATACCTGATTCAATTGACCTGCATAACATTCAATCAAAGGCAGATTACCGTAATCTTTAGTCACTTGAAGTTCTGGGCGATGAGGCTGACTCTTGATTCGATGTGCCAAAATCATTAATGTACTTTCAAGACCCGTGTGAATATCCACTTCCTTGACTGTTGATTCATCTAACCGGGAAAAATTACGCAGAGACAAAACTATTTCGCGCAGACGTTCACTCCCAACTTTCATAGATTTTAATAATTTTGGTAAATCTTCGGCAATAAAATCTAAATCAATATCTTCAATAGCTGCTTCAATCTCTGGAGCAGGAGTAGGATATTGGGTTTGATAGAGGTAAATCAAATCAAACAAATCTTGAAAATGATGGTTAGCATATTCAACATTTCCGGAGATAAAACTGACTGGGTTATTAATTTCATGGGCAACACCTGCTACCAACCTGCCTAAACTTGACATTTTTTCTGTTTGTACTAGCTGTAGTTGAGTCTGGTGTAGTTCTTGCAGTAATTCTTCTAATTCCCGATTTTTGCCCTCAACTTTTAAAGTTGCCTGCTGGGAAATTAATAAATACATCACCAAAGAGACTGTCACTAATAAACCTAATGCCAGAACTGTTTCAGAACGCCAACTAGATATAGAATGATCAGAAGCAGGTAATACTAACAAGGAAAGTTCCTGTTGTGCTGTATGAAGCGAACGGATACAAAATTCCCACTCACGACTATAACGACAAAGATGTTGTGGCTGCTCTACTGGGTTGTCAATAATTTCTAAATTAGCAACTTGAGGAGATTCTGTCAAACTTTGGGAGTCAGCTTTGTATGCGATTAGGAAATAGTCAGTGGCATTGACAGCAGTTTTGTTTAAAGCAGAACCTAACTGATCTTCTGCTAAACGATAGAGATAGAAATCAAGTCCATTAAGGTTGAGATTGCTGATGGCTTTTTCAACCAAAGTCCTAACTTCATAAAAACCAAATACTACTCCTTGAAATTTTGTATCGTCGTCATTTTTTTTGGAGTCAAGGGATTTAAACTTTGAGTTAGTGGAAGTAAAGACTGGATGGTAAAGTACAAAGCCTGATTTGCCATTTTCTAATTGCACTAAAGGCGTACTCACACTTACTCCTATACGTTCTGCTCTTTCTATACTCAGCAAACGTTTTATGTCTGAAGCAGCATCCCAACCAATATAATCTTGCCATCTAGTTAAGGGCGCTATATAGGTTGTGGGGAAGTAAACCTGGCGATCGCCTGCCACTACTTGATTTCCTTTGGAGTTATGTTCGCGAATCTGAAAATCTTTTAACCCTTGAGCTTGTAATTGTTGCTCATAGAGTGAACGTTCTTGATTCTCTACTTTTTGACTCCACCCTAATCCTAACAAACCGTCATAATACGGTAGTAGGGAGCTTGTAAATTCTTGAAACTCTTGCCTAGTAACTTTTTCAGGCGATTTCAGGAAACTACCTACCGATCTAGTAAGTTGGGTGTAACTATGTAATTGCCTTTGTAACTCATTCACCAAGACAGTAGATTGTTGTTGAAACCGCTCCCGATCTTTTGCTAGTTCCCAGTGATAAACTACGAGGGTAGCAACGATCGAAAGAGTAATCCCCGTTAATCCCACTACTCCCACCGCTAGGTATTGCTTGAATAAATATAGAAATTGTCTCACCACTATTAATAATAATTTTTAATAAATTTTGATTCTTATAATTGTAACATTTTTTAAAGTATTTGTCTAAATTTATTTATTTATAC
>NZ_LGSU01000307.1 GCF_002260545.1 Hydrocoleum sp. CS-953
CTTATACCTGGATATTGATTTGATTTTTTATTCTGGGAAATGTCTATTAGTCAGGAATTGAAATTTTATTTATAACTAATAATCCGGATATTAAATGAAGAGGGTAAAACTCAGTTAATTTGTTTCCTAATTTAAGATACTATCTCCTACTATAATTTTTGATTGAGTAGATAGAGTAGAGTCTCAACTATTTACAATAGTATTCTGATTCGACTATAAATACAGAATTTTTCCGAGAGAAATTTGATGAACATTTCTAATGTTGAGCCAAAAAATTCGCAATTATCAAAAAGCATTAACCTTTCCTTAACCTCAAGATGTTAAACTTTCGTCTATTCTTTTTGGTGTCTAGAGAAATATAGAAATCTAAATAATTATGGAATTTGGTATAAATCTTTCTGGGATAACTCGTATTACTGCAAAAGTATCAGCAGTAGCTCTGACAATTGGTTTAGCTGCCTGTGGTGGTGGTGGCGGTGGTCAAGTAAGCCTAGTTGGTGCTGGAGCTTCTTTTCCATCACCCATCTATCAACGTTGGTTTCAAGACTTGAGTAATACTGACGCTAGTCTACAAGTAGATTATCAGTCAGTGGGTAGTGGAGCTGGTGTTGAGAGATTTACTCAAGAATTGGTAGATTTTGGTGCTTCTGATGTGGCAATGAAGGATGAGGAAATTGCCAAAGTAGGCCGAGGAGTTATATTACTACCAATGACTGCCGGTTGTATTGTTTTAGCTTATAATTTGCCCAATGTTCCTAATATCAAACTTTCTAGGGAAGTTTATGTAGATATCCTTTTGGGCAAAATTACAAAATGGAATGACGCGAAGATAACAGCAATTAATCCTGGCGTAACTTTGCCAGACAAAACAATTACGGTTGTATCTCGTTCTGATGGTAGTGGTACAACTGGAGTTTTCACTAAGCATTTAAGTGCTATTAGTCCAGAGTGGAAAGAGAAAGTAGGGGAAGGCAAAACTGTTCAATGGCCAGTAGGTGTTGGTGGTCAGAAAAATGATGGTGTAGCTAATTTGATTCGTCAAACTGAGGGAGCAATAGGATATGTTGAGTATGGTTATGCTAATAATGCTGGTCTAAATATGGCTGCCCTGGAAAATAAATCTGGTAATTATATAGAGCCTAAATTTGAATCAGCATCCGCAACTTTAGGGGCAGTAAAATTACCTGAAAATTTACGAGCTTTTATTACCGATCCAGAAGGAGATAATTCTTATCCAATTGTAACTTATACTTGGATGCTTGCTTATGGAGAATATCCTGATGCAGCAAAAGCTGAAGGTGTAGAAAAAATGATTGAATATGGCTTAAATGAAGGTCAAAAAGTTAGTTCTGAATTAGGTTATATTCCTCTACCTGATAATGTACGTCAAAAAGTTCTAGAAACTGCTGATAAAATCAGCCCAGATTACAATATGACTCTCAAATAGCATCAAAGGAAAATTTAATTCAGAATTCAGAATTCTGAATTAAATTTTTTGCATTTTTTTGGGAAATAATATAACCTCAAAAGTATCTACAGAAAGTTCCTAAAGTTAACCAAATCAAAAGTCAAAAGGTATAGATATATTTGAACTAATATAGACGTAAAAAATTATATGGTTGCACAATCTCAAGTTCAACAAGATACTCGGTCTCGGAGTAATACAGAAAAAAAGTTTGATAATGGTTTTATTGCCCTAACTAAAGTTTTTGCTTGGGGTATAGCAGCTATTCTAATATTAATGGCTTTGACAGTAGCTTGGCAAGCAATACCATCTCTCAATGAATTCGGTTTTGGCTTTCTACTTAAAAGTGTTTGGAACCCTGTTGCTAATGACGGTAAAGGGGATTATGGCGCATGGCCAATGATTGTGGGAACTTTAGTTAGTTCAGTCTGCGCTCTGTTTATTGCAGTTCCTCTCGGTCTAGGTACAGCAATATTTTTAAGTGAAAATTTTATCCCTCCAAAAATTAGTACCCCATTAACTTTTATGGTGGAATTACTAGCAGCTATTCCTAGTGTAGTTTATGGTTTATGGGGTATTTATGTTTTGCTTCCTTTTCTGGAACCAATAGAAGCTTTTCTGGGTAAATATTTAGGATGGATTCCAATTTTTTCTATTCCTGATGGGGTTCGTGCCGGAGGTCCGGGAATGTTTCCCGCTGTTGTTATTTTATCAGTAATGATTTTACCAATTATTACTGCAATTTCTCGTGATTCTCTTGCTAGTTTACCACCTGATTTGCGACAGGCTTCTTTAGGTTTAGGAGCTACTCGTTGGGGTACTATTATTAGGGTGTTAATTCCAGCAGCTTTTTCAGGAATTGTTGGTGGTGTAATGTTAGGTTTGGGTAGAGCAATGGGAGAAACTATGGCTGTAACAATGTTAATTGGTAATGCTAACTCAATTAAATTTACCCTTTTTGCTCCTTCTAATACTATCGCTTCTTTGATGGCAAACCAATTTGCTGAAGCTTCTGGTTTACAACTTTCTGCTCTGATGTATACAGGGGTAGTTTTGTTTGTTTTAACTTTTGTTGTAAATATATTGGCTAATTGGATTGTTAATCAAATTAAGGCGAAGTATTAATAATGGATAATGGATAATTGATAATGGATAATTGATAATGGATAATTGATAATGGATAATTGATAATGGATAATTGATAATGGATAATTGATAATGGATAATT
>NZ_LGSU01000308.1 GCF_002260545.1 Hydrocoleum sp. CS-953
TCAAGTCATCAACTGACTCAGAGAGATTTTGCTGACTTTCCACAATTTCCTGAGTTTGCTGATGCCCCTCTTGCAATTGACTTACCCACAAAATCGCTCCGAAAAGGATTAGACCTGTCAAGGAATGAAGCAGAAGAACTAATATTAGATTTCCGATATTTGAATAAAAACACAAATTATCTCTCAGCACTAAAATTTTATGAAGATAAATATGCTAATGATATTGAATTTAGAAGAAACTGTCTTGAAACTTCTACGCAGGTGGTGGAATCTCAAACAGACATTAGTAATTATCGGTTAGAAGTTGCTGTTAAGTATCTATTAGCAGAGTTACCTTTGTTTTTTAATAGTGCTAGTATTTTAGGTGAAAAGGAAGCAGTTTTTTGTTACCGGAATTGTTCGTTATTTATTCAAACTGTTTTTGAAAGAAAGGATGGTATTGTATTGAATAATCAAGGTTACATTGTTGTAGATATTTAGGGTTTGCTGAAAAAGTCTTTGTAGGGAGTAGCGGGTAGAAATAAGCAAAAATTGTAAACTTTAGGGGTTTTGTCTCCAAACTTAGGGGCAAATGGGATTTGGGAACCAAACCCCTACAATAAAATTTTACAACCTATAACTATTTAGGATTTCCATATTCTACGATCAAGATTCTTGAATCTGTTGGGATTTTTACTTGTAAATTTGTCATAAATTAAATTACTGTTAACTAATACAGCAGTAAAGAATCTGAATTTGGTGAAAAAGTAGAAGCTATTGATAGTAAATTTGAGGGAAGATTGAAAATTCGGTAGGTTGGAATGGAGCTGATTTAGCATTGTTGACTAATCAAGCTGCTTTAGCTGCGATTCGTAGTTATAGTGCAAAAGGGATTAAGTCTCCAAAGAAAATCAGGATTACAAATGCTCACTTTACTACTGCTTACAATGCTCTGATGAATCAAAAACAATCTCAGGATTTTAATTCTGATTCTAGTAAGTAGTGGTGTGACACAGCTAATTTTGTGCAAAATTGTAGGGTGTGTTAGACGGCTTAAATTCAGACTATGAAAAGAATTCAGGAATCCGTCGTAACGCACCATTTTAGCTGTGTCAGTCCAGTAGGGTGCGTTACATTTCATTAACGCACCTCCTATCCCAAATATGTCTGCGTTACCCTTTGCTAACTATCTCAAATATTTCGGTGCGTTACGCTTCGCTAACACACCCTACTGGAATTTTGACTTTTGACTTCCATGAAACGGTATTACTTCTGTTGGGTTTCGGGAAACCCTCAACCCAACCTACGAGCAAAAAAACTCACTGCCATAACAACCAAGCACCCAAAATGTCATTTTATGTCTACGCTTTTCTTCTACCTAAATCATCCCTAGTATTGCCAAAAGGAATGGAGAAGGAAGTCCAACTAATTCCCTATCAAAATCTTGCTGCTGTAACCGAAGCAGATATATCTATTGAAGCAATACAAGAAACAGACGAAAAATTACTAGAAGCAGTTTTAAACCACGATCGCGTAATTAGAGAAATATTTCAGCAAACTTCCCTATTACCACTAAGATTTGGTAATGCTTTTGCTGCGGTGGAAAATATTATTAATCACTTACAAAATCATCAGCAACAATATCTGACGACTTTAACTCAATTAGCAGAAAAGGCAGAATATACTGTGACTTTTTCACCAGTTTCAGCTCCTTCTACTCTGGAAATTGGTCAAGCTCGTGGCAAAGCTTATTTATTAGCCAAAAAACAGCGCTTTCAACAACAACAAGCTTTTCAAACCGAGCAACGTCAACAGTGGGAAAATATACGTCAGTTAATTGTTCAAGATTATCCCAAATTAGTATTTAAAGACTGCACAGAAGGGGGAATTAAGCAAGTACATCTATTGGCCAATAGTGAAGCAGAAATTCTAACTACTCAAGATCTCCCAAAATGGCAAGCTGAGTGTTCCCATTGGCAAATTAGTCTGAGTGAAGCACTTCCCCCTTATCATTTTGTATAGCAGGGAACAGGGAACAGGGAACAGGGAACAGGGAACAGGCGGGAATCTCAAGTTTTTTATCTACTTTTTGATTACCCGCGACTTATTTAGGATTGCTATATCAAATCCGAGTGTTTAAAGAAACCGGGTTTGTTGGAGGTAAATGTTAGTATGGTGGGGCATTTAATACAAACCCGGTTTCTATCTTTTTTGTTAGATATCTCCGATAATTAATTGGTTAAATTTTAATTTCTGGAGATGTCTATTATTAAAAAGCAATCAGCATTCAGCAAACAGCAATCAGCAAGATTAGATGTTGACAAGGAGATTTAAACCCAAGTTCAAAAAGCTATTAAAAGTTTTAATTAATTCAAGGAGTTTGAAATGAAAAATTTCAAAGATCGGCGAGATAAAGGGGATTTACCCTCTCTTCCTAATCCTCTGAAAAAAACTACTGATGTAGTGGAAAATCTTACTGACAATTTACCCACAGAAAATTTATCTACTCTCAAATATGTACCAAATAAACTAACAGAAAATGTGGAAAATGTCACAGAAAAACTACCTCTACCTGGTTTAAGTGTTTTGATGGGAATGCTGCGTTCTATTAAAAACTTTTTTGGATTCATTTTTAGTCCGATTAAGAAGATATTTTTATGCCTAAAAAGACTATTTAAAATTTTCATAGCCATTCCCATAAAAATTTATTTATTTACAC
>NZ_LGSU01000309.1 GCF_002260545.1 Hydrocoleum sp. CS-953
TCCCTGTTCCCTGTTCCCTGTTCCCTGTTCCCTCAAAGCTAGAATTTTGTACCTCACGCTTTTTGGGAATTGCTATAAAAGCATTAACTGTACTGTTTAGTTGTAAATAGGAACTGTCAACAATGCAAATCTCACAAAATTGCCTTGATTTAATCAAGAAATGGGAAGGACTTTTTCTGAATGCTTATCTAGATCCAGTAGGTATACCAACTATTGGGTATGGAACCACCCGTTACCCTGACGGACAAGTAGTTCAGTTAGGGGATAGAATTTCTGAAAGGAATGCAGAAGCATACCTCAGGTATGAATGCTCCAGAGTAGCGAGAGAAATTTCTGGACTAATAAGAGTTCCTGTTAATCAAAACCAATTTGATGCTTTAGTATCTTTTGCTTATAACGTAGGAACTGGTGCATTTCAAGGTAGTACCTTANGGAACCACCCGTTACCCTGACGGACAAGTAGTTCAGTTAGGGGATAGAATTTCTGAAAGGAATGCAGAAGCATACCTCAGGTATGAATGCTCCAGAGTAGCGAGAGAAATTTCTGGACTAATAAGAGTTCCTGTTAATCAAAACCAATTTGATGCTTTAGTATCTTTTGCTTATAACGTAGGAACTGGTGCATTTCAAGGTAGTACCTTATTAAGAAAACTCAATCAAGGAGATTATCAAGGAGCAGCTAATGAATTTTCCCGTTGGGTAAATGGAGTAGTTAATGGTGTTTTTCAGCCACTACCAGGGTTAGTATCTCGTCGTGCTGATGAACAGGAATTATTTCTCAGAGCTGGAGGAGAAAAAAAACCTTTAGAAGGAGAAATTTCAAAACAAGAGGAAGTAACTTGGTTAGAAGGATATAGGGATGAAAATAAGAAAACTGTAGTTGTGGCTTGGAAGCAGGGTGAAGTAGTAGAAATCTTAACTCTAGAAAGGTTTGATAAAGACTTATTAGCTAGTATTTTTCCTCAGTATCCAAATGCTAGCTTTTTTGTTATTGCTCCTGCTAATAAATCAATTCCTCCTGGTGAAAGAATTTCCGTTTTCAAACTTTCTGATATATATAGTCAAGGTACACCTCCAACACTAAATCGTGTATTAGTGCGGGGTAGTCAAGGGGAAGATGTAAGAATTTTACAAGATAGATTGAAAGATTTAGGGTATTATTCTGGAGAACTTGAGCCGATTTTTGGTAAGAAAACTGAACTTGCAGTTATAGAATTTAAAAAAGATTATTTTGGCCCTACAGCAGCTAATAGTACGGTAGAGTCAATAACTTGGCAAAAATTATGGGGAGATGCTCCACCTCCACCTCCTCCTGCACCACCACCCACGACAAATAGAAACTACTTGCTATTAACAAAGACAAGTCGAAAGGATAGGTATGGATGTTATGTACTTAACTTAGACTATTTTAAAAGTGGAAAACTACAAGACAGATTAGAAGTTTGTTGTGGCGCCCCTGGAAGACAATTTTTCCGTACTGCGGCTCGGAGTCGGGCAATGACTGGGGAACCGTTACCAGAAGGAAAGTGGTACATTCAGGATATTGTTTGGGCTGATGGTAGAGATAATTATTATGGTCGGATTTTTCAAAGTGGTATTGGCCCGGTAACAGTTCCATTAGATTATATAACACCAGGTACAACTGAAAGAAGCGCGATCGAAATTCATATTGACTGGAATAGAAATTTTGGTGCCCCTGGAACTGTTGGTTGTATCGCTACTTACAATATAGCTGATTATAAAAGGTTTATTACTTGGTTACGGGATACAGATCCCCGCGATCTTTTTGTTGACTGGAAATTGGGAACTTGTCCTAAACCTTAATTGAAATGATGGTGCGTAACGCTTGGCGCTGCGCACCCTACTTGGCTTTTGATTTGATATCAATCAGGTTTATTCAAATCTGGAGAATTGTCATCTCCTCCCATTAATTCACCCAATGCTTCTGACATAGCTTTTGGGTCCATAAATAATATCTTAGAATTATCACTTTCACTTAATTTTTGATTAGTGTCTATGTATCTTTGAGCAATCAGAAAGTGCATAAATGTACGACTATCTGGACGCAAATTTAAGGTTTTGGCAAGAATCTCTATAGACTCTGCTTGTCCTTTAGCTTTAGTAAGAGCAGCTTGCTTCTCGCCTTCTGCTTGTTCAATCATAGCTTGTTTTTCACTTAAAGCTATCCTTTCCGACTCCATTGCTGCTTTTACTGCTTCAGGAAAAATAATATTCTGAATCTCAACACGAATCACCTTTACTCCCCAACTAGAAGTCGCCTCATCTAATTTCTTCAGTAAAGCTCTATCAATTTCAGCTTTTGTAGACAAAACTTCTCGCATTTGCAAGCTACCAATTTCAGAACGGAGAGAAGTTAAAACAATAGTATTGATAGCATTTTGTACATCTTCAATTGCATAATATGCTCTCTCCATTTCTATAATTTGCCAGTACACTACTGCATCTACCTGCAAGGTTATATTATCATTAGTAATAACTGACTGAAGCGGAATATCCAAAACCCGCTCGCGGATAGTATCAACATAAGCTATTTTTTCTAGCAGGGGTAAGACTAACCGAAGTCCAGGTCTCAACGTCCGTCGATACCTTCCTAAGCGTTCTACTAAAGCTTCATCCCCTTGATCGATCACTTTTACAGAGGAGTTAATTGTATAACCAAAAATTGCAGTTGCTATCAGAGCCACAAGA
>NZ_LGSU01000031.1 GCF_002260545.1 Hydrocoleum sp. CS-953
CTATTCCCTATTCCCTATTCCCTATTCCCTATTCCCTATTCCCTATTCCCTATTCCCTATTCCCTATTCCCTATTCCCTATTCCCTATTTCCTGTTCTCTGTTCCCTGTTCCCTGTTCCCTAAAACAAATGAATTTTGTACCTCACGCTTCTTGGGAATTGCTATATTAATTATTAATTATTAATTGTCTTAAGCTTGTTTTTGTTTCCAAACTTTCCAACTTGTATAAGCTAGTAAACCTGTAGCACTAAAAGCATAAATTGCACCACTAGGAATACCAGAAAAAGCCATGGCTAAACTTCCTACCCACAGTGTTAGTGAGTAAATAAAAAAAACTGTTAATCTTTGCGATAAACCAGCGTCTAATAAACGATGATGTAGATGACGTTTATCTGCAATAAAAGGAGATTTCCCATTTCGTAAACGGCCTAAAATTACTGCAGACATATCTAAAATTGGTACCGCTAGAATTAGATATGGTAAAACAACAGAAGTAACTACAGTTGTTTTTACTAAACCTATTACTCCTACTCCTGCTAGAGTAAATCCTACATAATAAGCTCCTCCATCTCCCATAAATATTTGGGCTGGATTAAAGTTATAACGGAGAAAACCTAGTGTTGCACCAGCTAAAGCTGCTGCTATTAAAGCTGCTGCTGGTTGATCCATAAATATACTAACAATTAACATCACAAAAGCTGCAATACCAGAAACACCAGCAGCTAAACCATCTACACCATCAATCCAATTAATAGCATTTGCCATACCTACTAACCAAATCACAGTTATAGGCCAGCTTAATATATTAATATGTACTAATCCATAAAAAGGAATAGTCAGAAAATCTATATGTACTCCAACTATCCAAGCCATACTAGCAGCAATTATTTGCATAAATAACCTGAATAGTGGTGATAAACCAAACAAGTCATCTGCTAAACCAATCATAAAAAAAGCTAAACCGCCGACTGTTACTCCCCATATTTCAAACTCTTTTTCTGGGGGTAAAATATTGCCATTAGTATCTATAAATCCACCCAACCACCAAACAATTAAAAGAGCAACTAGGCTACTAATAAAAATAGAAACTCCTCCCAAACGTACCATTGGTTTTTTATGAATTTTACGACCGCCGGGATGGTCTACAAGTCCTATTTTGAGAGCAATTTTTTTGATTATTGGTGTAATTAAAATTACAAATAAAGTCGAAATAACTAAGGTAATTAAATGGTACAGATAATTAGGTATCTGGAATAATGGAGGGTTAAGAGTTAATAATAAATTATTAATTTGGTTTAGTATCATCAGAATATTTTGCGACTAACTATAATATAAATAGG
>NZ_LGSU01000310.1 GCF_002260545.1 Hydrocoleum sp. CS-953
CGCAATTATTGATGTTCTATTCATCTATTGTCCAATAGTTAGGGTTTGCCGACCAAATCTCAAAACCTTTACAGGTAAAAGTTTCAGCCTTTTTCTGTCTTATATTGATGTTTGATTCATCTATTGTCCAATAGTTGTAGCAGTTTCCGCGCCTTATGAAGTACATATGATATGCACTTGCTTGTGCAGCAACTATATACTTTCATGCAACAAAGCCAATGTTTACTATAAATCTCTGTTACCAATGGATAATTGATAATTGCAAAGGTTCCGCAAAACTTTCCTACGGAAAAAAACAGAGTTGTGCGACAGCAAAACAAAAATATAGCAATCCTCCGCATATTCGTGGCAAAAATATTACTGCTTTTTAGGCAACAGCGGTGCGACCCCGCGTCGGCGACAGACGCAAGGGAACGCGCACCAAGAGAGGCACTATTGCTACAAGCAACAGGTGGGAGTTTCAACTTTTTTATTTACTTTTTAATTACCCGCAACATAAGCGCGGATTGCTATAATTATCCATTATCCATTATCCATTATCCATTATCCATTAATGAACTATTCCCTTATTATATGAAAATTTTAATTCTGGGTAGTAATGAAGATATTCATGCTGCTCACCTCAAACAATCTCTCACAGAAAAAGGAATAACAGTTGAATATTTAGATACTCGTTTATTTCCCACTCAATTAAAAATATCTTGGCAACCTATTAATCATACAGGATATTTAACATTTCCAGATGGCAGACAATGGGATTTAACAGATATAAATAAAATTTTCTGGCGGACTTTTTCAGGAGTAAATGTTCCTCAATTAGCTGATTCATATCAGCAGACAATAGCAGTTAATGATGCAACTGGTTTGTTACGCTCTTTTATGCGGTGTACCCCGGAAAAATGGGTTAATGGTTGGGAAGCTTATGAATTTCATAAAGAGAAACCATTACAATTAAGTTTAGCAAACAAAATAGGTGTGACTATTCCAGCTACATTAGTTACTAATGATGCTCAGGAAATTATCAATTTCTCTCAATCTTATCTGGATGTAATTTTTAAACCTGTTTATGGTGGTTCTCATACTCAACTTTTAACGAAAGAACATCTAGAAATTAATCGCATGAATTTAGCTTTAAGTATTTCTCCCGTAACTATTCAAGAATATATTCCTGGTACAAATATTCGTAGTTATGTAATTGGAGAAAAAGTTTATTCGGCTGAAATTCGGAGTAGTTCCTTAGATTTTAGGGAAGATAAACGAGCAAAATTAATCTATTTAGAAACACCAGAAGATATAAAAAGACAATGTTTAGCTATTACCAAAGCATTCGGTTTGAAATGGACTGGTATTGATTGGCGATTTAAACCGAATGGAGACTTTATTTTTCTAGAGGCAAATTTTAGTCCGATGTTTCTTCATTTTGAGAGGGAAACAGGTTGTCCGATAACTGAAGATTTAATCGAATTATTAACAAGTTAAAGTAGAGGAATAATATCATATCTGGTTGAATACTTCTGATTCAGGTATCAGAGACTTGACTATTTCCCCGGGCTGAATAACTCAGGTCACTTGGGTATGGTTGGCGTTGAGGATTAGGTAGACCGTTCATTGGTGATACCAATTCACTTTAAAGATGTCACAAATAGTCTCAAACTTTAGATGTGAAATAATTTCCTGAAATTAGTGTGGAATCAAAGTTTTGACTGTATGAAATCTGAATACATGACTTTTGTACGGGTGATTCGCGTTTTGCATTCTGGAAAGCATTCCGTAGGAAATTACCCCCTACTGACTTTTAACTTCCGTGAAACGGTATGAGATAAGGTTTGAATTGTACTCCAAATTTACACCTAATTTTACTACAAACCTACTTTCTTGAGATTCTCTTTAATAAATTAGCTTTCAGGGATTAATAAAAATGTTGTCAGACAATATCGATTACTTCAAAACTAAAATACTTTAACTAACTTACAGGAATTACACCTAAACAATACAAAAATAAATTCATCAATCGGATATAAAATTTCCCCAAAAAAAATATTCAAAAAAGAAAAAAAAGAAAGATCGATTCAATAATTAATAGTTAATTATTACCTCTTCTTATAAAGAAGACGATTGACTAAAAGGAATTTTTTCTTCTTCTCTTGGTTGATTGGATATGGCGTTTTGCTGGCGCAAAGCTTTCCTAAGGTCATGATCCGCATTTCCTGACGGAATGCTCCGCTTTCCATGTCGGCTCAAGCGCCGAAACGCTTTATATGTTGCGAAGCAAAACGCCATCCTATCCTAGGTCATGCTCCGCAAACAACCGCTTTTTTCTCAATTAATCTAGAGGCTTTATACCATGCATGAAAAAAGAATGCTACATAAAAGTGCATCTCTATCAGAGATAGTTAAAAATAGCTGCTGAAATTCATTATAGAAAGCTATATCTATCATTTTCCCTCTTTTATTCAAAATTTCTTCCTTCTTCCTTCTTCCTTCTTCCTTCTTCCTTCTTCCCTCTTCCTTGCTTCTACAATTTGTAATAAACATTTATCACGCCTGGTATTATACCAATTACCATGCATTAATGCTATACTTCGGCTATACTTCAACAGTTAAATATTTACCAAGATTCAAAATATTTTTTTGACAATTATTAATTGGTTAGTATAGATTTTTCCTACTTTTAACCTCTCCCCACACCTCCCACACTCCCCACACTTCC
>NZ_LGSU01000311.1 GCF_002260545.1 Hydrocoleum sp. CS-953
ATTTAGGATTAGTATACTTATTGAGGTTTAAATTTCCTCAAACGTAAAGCATTTGTCACCACAGAAACTGAACTAAACGCCATCGCTCCTCCAGCAATAATTGGATTTAATAACCAACCTGTTAAAGGATACAAAATACCGGCAGCAATAGGAATTCCTAAAGTATTATAAATGAAGGCAAAAAACAGATTTTGACGAATATTTTTCATAGTCGCGCGGCTCAGTTTAATTGCTGTAACAATGCCAGTTAAATCGCCAGAAATTAAGGTAATATCACTAGCAGCGATCGCTACATCTGTTCCTGTTCCAATTGCTATTCCAACATCTGCTTGAGCTAATGCTGGAGCATCGTTAATTCCATCTCCTACCATGGCGACAATTTGATGGTTATCTGTTCTTTTTTTCTTTTCTAATTGCAGATTTTTGACGGTTTCTGCTTTTTGGTCTGGCAGGACTTCAGCAAATATTCTATTAATGCCAACTTCGGCAGCAATAGCTTCGGCGGTTTGCTGATTATCTCCTGTTAACATTACTACTTCTATTCCGATTTTTTGTAATGTTTGAACTACGTTTTTTGAGGAGGGTTTTAAAGTATCAGCAATGCCAAATATTCCTTCAATTTTACCGTCAATTGCTATCCAAGCAGTAGTCTTGCCATCAGCTTCTAATTTATTTTGATGACTTTGCAAATTAGTAATATCAATTCCTAATTCATTCATCCATCGAGAAGTACCAATTTGTACCAATCTATCTGAAACAATTCCTTGTACTCCCATGCCCGACATTGCCTCAAATTTTTCTGGTTCTGCTAAAGGAAATTCCACCCCTTGAGCTTGAGCATATTCAACAATTGCTTCTGCCAAAGGATGTTCTGATTTTCTCTCAACTGCTGCTGCTATTTTTAACAATTTAATTTCATTTTCATTGGCAGTTCCTTGAGTAGTTATATAGTTAGTAACTTTTGGTTTTCCTTGGGTAAGTGTTCCTGTTTTATCTAAAATAATCGCCTGAATTTTATGAGCAACTTCTAAACTATCCGCACCTTTAATTAATATCCCATTTTCTGCACCTTTTCCTGTTCCAACCATGACAGAAGTAGGAGTAGCTAATCCTAAAGCACAAGGACAAGCAATTATTAAAACACTAACTGTTGTAATTAACGACATAGTTAAATTTCCAGTCATACTAATCCAAATCAGAAAAGTAGCGATCGCTATCCCCATTACAACAGGAACAAACCAAGAAATTACCATATCTGCTAATTTTTGAATTGGTGCTTTTGAACTTTGTGCCTGTTGAACTAATTTAATTATTTGGGCTAATACTGTATCTTTTCCGACTCTCGCTGCCTCAAATTTAAAACTACCATTTTTATTAATTGTTGCGCCAATAACTTCATCTCCAGACTGTTTTTCTACAGGCAAACTTTCACCAGTAACCATAGATTCATCCACTGTAGAATTACCTTCTTTTATTACCCCATCTACTGGAATTTTTTCCCCAGGACGAACAACAATCAAATCGCCAATTTTTACTTCTTCAATGGAAATATCTACTTCTTTTTCCTCTCGAATAACTCTAGCAGTTTTTGCCTGCAAACCCATCAATTTTTGGATAGCTGCTGAGGTCTGTTTCCGAGCGCGATGTTCGAGAAGTCTGCCTAATAAAATTAACGTAATAATAACGGCTGCTGCTTCATAATAAACATCTGGATTTAATTCTTGTCTGGTAAAAAAATCTGGAAAAAATGTCGGAAATAAAGAATATAAATAAGCTGCCCCTGTACCTAGAGCAACTAAAGTATTCATGTCTACGGAATGATTTTTTAATCCTTTTATAGCACCAATCAAAAATGATTTACCGCACCAAAACATTACAGGTGTAGTTAATATTAATTGTAGCCAGGAATTATGTAACCAAATTGGTATCCAAGGAATATTTAATCCGGTCATCATCGGCAACGAACCAATAATTAAAATTCCACTAATAATTCCGCCGACAACTACTTTATTTGTTATTTGTTGTTCTATTCGGCGATTTTCTCTTTCTTTTTTTGCCAGATTTATTGTTTCCTGAAGTGGTTCTGCTCCAAAGCCAATATCTGTTACAGATTGTTGAATTTTATGTAAATTTGTTTTGTGGGAATTATACTTAACTGTTGCTTGTGCCATAGCAAAATTAACCTGACATTCTGCTACACCAGCTACATTTTCAATAGCTTTTTGAATTTTATTAGCACAGGCAGCACAACCCATACCTTTTAACTCTAAGTATGTTATTTCCATAATTGCCTCCTGATAACTAGGAAGAGAAATTATAGCGCTACGCGCTAGGGAATAGGGAATAGTAAACTGTCAAATGGTTTTCCTACGGAATGCTGCGCAAACAGGATTGATAAATCTCCTAACCTTAATGCGTAACACTATAAAACTAATATCTCTTATCTCTATAATAAAGTCTCCAGTCAAATGGAGAGTCAAGTAGTTTATTCGGTTTTTTTCAATAGAGATGAACTTTGACGTTATTCCGACTCTAAGACTGGGATATGAGAAAATTAATCCGAAAAGTATCCGGATATCCAACAGAGCCACACCTTTGGTAATAGGACTTCATCAACCCGGTTTATCATCGGAGATGGCACGGGGTCTGAACCAGCTTCCCCCGGGTCGATGGAGTACGCCCACATACCGTTAATTGTGGAGCTGTACCAGCATTTCTT
>NZ_LGSU01000312.1 GCF_002260545.1 Hydrocoleum sp. CS-953
ATCCTGGACTAGCAGATACAATTCAAAAACAACATCAGGCAATTATCAATACTGAAGGTATGCCACCTACAGATATGAGTGATGTAGTTTCTAGAATAGTTTCTTACCTGCAAACAACTCAGAACAAATGATTGCCATAAATAGACAAACAAGGGAACTGTGGGAATTAGAAGGTCAAGCATTACGAGTCAGTCGCAACCTCAATGCTAACAAATTGCAGGCATTTTTACGGATGGCACAGAAAGTAGACGAGCAAGATGAAACAAACCCTATTGCTTCTCTCCAAGTAGCAGCTTTATCTGAAACTTTAGGGCAAATGTTAGATTTACCAACCCTGAAATTGCGACGTTTGCGGTTGGCAGGATTATTATTTCGAGTTGGATTAGTTTCAGCACCAAAAGAAGTATTTACTAAAACACCTAATGAATTAGATGATAAAAGTCTAAATTTTTGGCAGGAAAAGAGTGTACTTGGCGCTCAATTATTAGCAGCAATGCCAGAATTAGCACCAGTCACTAACATTATTGCTCATCATTTAGAATATTGGGATGGTAGTGGTAAACCAGATGGTCTGAGGGAAGAAGAAATACCTATAGAGTCTCGTATTCTTGGTTTAGTATCTTACTTCCAAGAGCTGACACAACCACGGGGTAGACGTGCTGCTCTTACTTTAGGAGATGCACTAAAAATTTGTAGCGATCGCAGTGGCACTTATTTTGACCCTACCTTAGTAGAAACTCTCAGTAATGTGATTCGATTAACAGAAATGGGTCTGATGGAATTACCTGAAAGGCCACGTCAATTACCTAATGTGTGGTTAGAAGAAGCAATTAGCGCCAAAACATCAGTACATTAATAATAATTGAGAATTGATAATTATATCAAATAGGTCACGGAGGCTTGAAAGATTGAATTTTCTTTTTTTTTATCCCTTTTAAAGGGCAACCTTGAGACCTACTGAATCTGGTTAGAAAAATAGTAAGAGTAATTTTTATGTCATAGTTAGCCAAATATGCTAAATTTTTGAACCAGAGCTACCGAAGATATTCCCACTTTTTGATACCTAAAGAGGCACCTTTTATTTGTAAAGACTTTTAGATTAAGAGAGCAAACCCTAATTATCAATTATCCATTATTAATTATCCATTAATTAGGTCATATTGACACATAAAGCTTAAAATACTCTAATAACTGGTTGAAATTCTATCCCTTGTAAAACCCACAGAGATGATTTCAACAAAAAGCGAAAACTTAACATCCAAATAATTGATAAAGATGAATGAATTAAAATCTCTTGACATTTCAGCAGTTCGAGCAGGTAAAATTAAAGATTTAGCAAATGCTCACCTCCCTGGTGCGGATTTAGCTGGAACTCAACTTCCAGAAGTAGACTTTAACCAAGCTCACTTAGTTGGAGTTAATTTTGCTGGTGCAAATCTACAAAGAGCAAAATTGAGAGCTAATCTTCGGGGTGTAGATTTTACTGGTGCTGACTTGAAAGGAGCAGACTTTCGTAATGCAGATTTACGGGGTGCTATTTTTATCGATGCTCAACTTAGAGAAGCTAGCTTTGCAGGAGCATTCTTAAATGGAGCTATCTTTAACAATTTAGACCTCAGTGGTCTTGATTTTCGGGGAGCTGACTTACGAGGAGTGAATTTGATCAGAGCAAATTTGTTTCAAGCAGAGTTTAGTAGTGCTAATCTTTCTGGTGCAGACTTATCCCAAGCAGATTTAGAAGAGGCTAATCTAAGTGGGGCGATACTCCGAGGCACAAACTTACAAAGAGCGAATTTGCTCTGTGCTGTAGTAGAAAAGGCTGACTTAACCGGGACTTTATTAACTGATGCTTGTGTCCAAGGCACACCTCTGGATTAAGTCAAGTTAAAAATCAAAAGTCAAAAGTCAAACGTTTGATTTTCTTGTCTACCCTACCTTTTGTACGGATAACTATACCATATTGCAAGTTTCAAGAAAGTAGCTTTACTACATATCCTCTAGCTGCAAAAATATCAAAGTGTAAAATAGTGTTCACGCTCAAAGCATTAATCAATAGACATAGGCGTGAAAATTAAAAATAAAATCAATTCCCCCATGCGAAATTATCTATTATTTCTTCCTGTTCCCTATTCCCTCCATACCTATTCCCTCCATACCTGTTCCCTCTTTAATAGATAAATCCTATAAGGATAGTTATTCAGACTACCTCATTTACTTTCTTTTCTGATTAAAAAATTTAAAGTATAGTACAGCTTATTATTTACATAAGTACAAATAAATTTACACAAGTCAAAGTAAATTTTACAATTCTTCACAAAAAGGTTATAATATCCGTGAAGGTACATATTGAAAAATTATGGTGACGGCATTGTTTACGAGTACACCAATGCAAAATCAAAGTGGCGACCGCCTAGTTAGCAAGGTAGCAGGAGCAGCAATTGCAGCTCTGTTTAGAAGCTCTGATCAAGTCGAAGCCAATGTCCGCGCCGAGCCAGTGGCCAAACTCTTACAGGGTAGTCTGGATGGGTTTGATTTCATAGGCAAAGGAATGCAGATGTATAATGGCCTTCGCATAGAAGTCATGGAACTTTACCTGCAAGCTATATCGATAGACTTCAGTGCAATTTTTACAGGTAAAGTAAAACTCAAGCAACCTATCCAGGCCACGATGAGGACAGTATTAAGTGAGTCAGATTTGACCACCTCTTTTAATACTCCATT
>NZ_LGSU01000313.1 GCF_002260545.1 Hydrocoleum sp. CS-953
ATTTACTTCCTGAAACTATCTATTAACTATGAATTAATATCTAGGAATAACTGAAGTTAGTAGCCAATATAGTTTATGCTTAAAAGTTTTTTTGTGTACATTTTTCTCTACAGTCGTCGGTTGTTTCATTACTTGTAATAATGAACTTAAAGCATAATCTTCAGATGAATTTACTCGTCTATCAAAAAGAGCAATATTCATGGCTAAAGGTAGAGCAATAGCAGCTACATCTGGTTCTAATTCTTCAACTAATAAATCAATAGATTGAGGTATTCTAATTGCAGAACGAATTCCTTGCAATATCTTTTCATCTAATCCTAATTGTTGTAAATTAGGATATATTTCTTCCCATTTAACTGCCCGANATGAATTTACTCGTCTATCAAAAAGAGCAATATTCATGGCTAAAGGTAGAGCAATAGCAGCTACATCTGGTTCTAATTCTTCAACTAATAAATCAATAGATTGAGGTATTCTAATTGCAGAACGAATTCCTTGCAATATCTTTTCATCTAATCCTAATTGTTGTAAATTAGGATATATTTCTTCCCATTTAACTGCCCGATCTGGCTCCCCTGCTTGAATAACATAAGCTATCAACCTTTGCAGCTTTCCTTGTTGCTTGGTTGTCATGTTTTGGATCGGTTCGGTTGTTGTTAATTCTGGGGAATTATTTTGATTTTCTTCTTGTTTTACACCATCAACAATTTTTTGCCAATCTTGATTTTCACAAGATTCTGGTTTTTCCACTGTTAAGGAAATACTTATTTTTTTGTCTAGACTAGCATCCAGTTCGGTTACTTCTGCTTTTACTCCCAAAAAACCTAGCCATTTAGCAATTGTATGAATTAATGTGAGACGGGTTGAGTGACAGTTTGCTAATAACCGAACCTGGGTCCGAACCATGGGACGAACGATTTGTGTCAGCATTATGGTTAAGTTACTGTCTTAGCTATAAATTTACCTTTTTAGAGAATAGCTAATTTTTATAGAATGAATGGCAGTATTAGCTACAGATTTTTATTACCATTTCTCTATGAAGTTACAAGAGAAATGGTATAGTTTGATTTTAGTTGATAATTAATTCAACTATTGCGCAACAGTTTTTAGATTTTAGATTTAGATGAACTGGCAGAGTCAAAATTTTTAGTTGATAATTAATTCAACTGTTGCGCAACAGTTTTTAGATTTTAGATTTAGATGAACTGGTAGAGTGTAGAATAACGATAGTGCTACGCAATGCTACGGGAACGCCTAATACCATATCTAAAAAATTAAATATTTAGTCAAAAGTAAGGATTTTTTAGTTATAGGAAAAAATTAATAAAAGATGTCTAGCCCCCCATGGCAACCCTACACTTTGATAACTGTTAACTTTTCTCTGGCATTCTAGCAAAATGTTCTAATAATAGTCGATGAATAAAAATATAGCCACCTCCTACTTTTTGTAAAAAAATTAATTGTGTGGCGTAGTCAAGGAAACGAGAATAATTCCAAGGTATATAACCATTAAAATACAAAATCACTCGTAAAATAAAATGTTTTACACAAGCTTCTCCCCCTCCCACAGCTAATCCGAAAATAAACCCATACTGACACCAAGCGATGAGGTACCAGTCTAATAATTTAGCAGAGAAAATCATTAATATAGCTGCAATTAAACCAAATATCAAAGCATTTTTAGTTGACAATAAAATTCCTTGATTAGGAATAGTTAGTTCTTCTATTCCCGGACCTGTCATACCACGAACTATTCCTAGAGTTAGTCCTAAGCTTAATCCAGATATTGCTCCTCTCAGTAGAGGATGACTAATTTGATTAAGAATTTTTAAATTATAGTAGAAAATAACTGCAGATAATAGACCAGAAATTAGTCCGATAGTTATGCCAATAACTAATTGGTTGATAGTATATTTTCCTAACCATCTCAAAGTAGTGACTGTTTGAATAGTTTTAAATCCAAAAAAACGCCAAAAATATACAAAACAAAATGCTACAAGTAACGCCATTTTAGGCAAATTTAAAAATTGATAAAATAGGTTCCATAATACGAATAATATTATCGTCAAAAGAGTAATAATATAAGCAATAATATAAATTTTATTTTGTACCCAATAGGGCTGCATTCTTTCAATTAAAAATACAGTTTCTGACTCCTTAACCATTTGCTTTGCTAACCAAATTAGCCATTTTTTTACTTTCTCCTGACTATAAGGAATATTAACCGCCTTACGCTTAAACATTCGCTCAATATAAGCATTAAATAAATGTTCTCTCAGTTCAGAATTACTGCGAGTAGGTAACTCTTCAATTGATATTCCTTGATAAGCTAAACTGATAATACTTAAAATCAAAGGATACCGGGAAAATTCTTGTAATTTAACATCAGATTCTAATGCTTTTCTGACTGCTGCTAATTCTGAACCTGCATTTTTTAAATACTCTTGGATTTGCTCTAAACTTAAGGGCTGTAAATAAATAGCTGCTTGAAATTTTAACTGGCTTGAAAGAACTTCATAATCACGAATCCGGCTACAAACTACTATTTCTGTTTGACCGTATTCTTGACAAAATTCATTTAAAGCATCTACACTAACAAAATTAGCCATTTTTTTACTTGCTCCTGACTATAAGGAATATTAACCGCCTTACGCTTAAACATTCGCTCAATATAAGCATTAAATAAATGTTCTCTCAGTTCAGAATTACTGCGAGTAGGTA
>NZ_LGSU01000314.1 GCF_002260545.1 Hydrocoleum sp. CS-953
CCGTCTTACAGCGGCTCAAGCCGCCGAGTCGCTTTTCCTCCCCGTGCTGAAGCGACGGGGCTACCAAGCTCCCGTTCATTTTCGTGTTAGTTTAAGTCCTAAATATGATTAAGCCACAAACACACTAAGTAACTTGAAGGGGTTATTAGGGTAATAAAAACTAATTAAACCTTATAGCTTTGTTTGAGCAGAAATTTTTCTAGTCTAATCTAAGTTTTATGCTAAAAATGGCGATCGCTAGCTTCTAGTTAGTAGCTATTCAAATCAAAATTTTAAATTCTGAGTTGAAAGCTTAGTCTAACTAAATAGGTATTTCACCACAGTACAAGTCTATGCTACTGGAGCTGATTTGATTTCCAAAAGTATACTATGGATAAACTAATTAAAGGTAGAAATAATAATCCTTTAAAAGTATTACTTTAACTATTAAGGTATTATTTCTACCATCCAATTGACTCATTCTACCTCAGAATTTTTAAGCTCTATTACCTTCACGGACATCACCATAATCAAGAGCTTCTTCTTCTGTTTCAAAAATCTCAAACACAGAATCCATCATGGTTACCTCGAATACCAGTTTAGCTTCTGGATGAACGCTACAAATACGGAAGCTACCCTTAACTTTATCAGCATCTCGCATCCCTGCTACCAGGGATGTCAGTCCAGAACTATCAATAAAGTTAACCTGGCCTAAATTGACCACTACATGACGACTTAGTTTGGAGATACATTCCTGCAACTTGAGGCGGAACTGCCAAGCTGTTGTGATATCCAAGCGTCCAGTTGGTGCTAGGACGATTACTGTTGTGCCGTCCGGAGTTGTGTGGGTTTTTTGCTCAATNTCCCTGCTACCAGGGATGTCAGTCCAGAACTATCAATAAAGTTAACCTGGCCTAAATTGACCACTACATGACGACTTAGTTTGGAGATACATTCCTGCAACTTGAGGCGGAACTGCCAAGCTGTTGTGATATCCAAGCGTCCAGTTGGTGCTAGGACGATTACTGTTGTGCCGTCCGGAGTTGTGTGGGTTTTTTGCTCAATCTGAATCACTGACCCTTCCCTCGGGATGATATTACTTGCGGTGGTTGCCCATCTAACTGTAGTTTAACTCAGAGTAATTAATGATTTGGTTTCCAGTTAGCCCAATCATGAGGTTTTAAGAATACTTCATATAGTTCAGCTTCTGGTGTGTTAGGTTCTGGGTTATAGCCATATTCCCAACGGACTAAAGGTGGTAAAGACATCAAGATTGACTCTGTACGACCATTGGTTTGCAAACCAAAAATTGTACCTCTGTCATACACTAAATTAAATTCAACATAACGGCCACGTCGGTATAGCTGAAAGTTGCGTTCCCGATCGCCATATTCCATGGGTTGCCGTCGCTCTACTATTGTTTTATATGCTGGTAAGAAAGATTTACCACAATCTTGTATAAATGTAAATAAAGATTCCCAATTACGAGATTCAGGAACTCCTAACTGCTGACTATAGACTGCTGCTGGCCCTTTATTATCTGGTCCTTTGTATAGTTCTCCTTGACCATCTTGATAATCAAAGAAGATACCTCCTACACCACGCATTTCTTGACGATGCTTTAAGTAAAAATACTCATCACACCATCTTTTAAATACAGGATAATACTCTTTATGGCTTTTGTCACAGGCTGCCTTAATAATTTGATGAAAATGAGCTGCGTCTTCAGCGTATGGATAGTAAGGTGTTAAATCTATACCACCACCGAACCACCATACAGGTCCTGCTTCAAAATAGCGATAATTCAGATGCACTGTTGGTACATAAGGATTTCTAGGGTGTAGTACCATAGAAGTTCCTGTTGCATAGAAACCATGACCTGCTGCTTCTGGTCTTTGGGTCAGTATGCTTGGAGGTAATTGGTCTCCCCATACTTCTGAAAAATTCACTCCTCCTTGTTCAAAAACTCCACCGTCTCTAATTACACGAGACTTTCCTCCGCCACCACCTGGACGTTCCCAACTGTCTTCTTTAAATTTCTGAACTCCATCTAATTCCTCTAGTCCTTGACAAATTTCATCTTGTATAGTCTGCATAAATTGACTGACTCGTTCTTTTGTGCTAGTCACTGGTACAGATGAAGATGTTTTTTGCGGTTCAGTAGAAACTACCATAACTATAATCTATGTTTGAAGTTGGCTAAAAATTAAATCTTTTCCAGACTTTTTATCCTACCATGATCTCGATCATCTAATTACAATTTTCTAATTATTTAGATTTTTCTTGAGTACATTTACTTACAGAGAAAACAATGAGGAGAGGATATACTTATTATGACTGTATCATTTATCTATCGTATTGTTCACCTTAGTTGCAGGTCATTTTAGTTAGCTTTATGCACTCGGTACTGTTCAAGCAGTTCCAACTACTGAAGCCAGAGGCTTAAAATCCCAAATTTTCTTTTTTACTTTATAGAGCGACAGCTCGCGACACAGCCAAGGGGAGGCTTGATACTTTATACCATTTCTCAAAAACTTTTCTACATTCTATTGAGTAGGGAAGTAGGGGAAAAGTAAACATAAGAATAATTAAGATTAACGCTACTTAGAATTATAATAATTTTGATTTATTCCTGTTAATTGCTTAATACTTTAAGTGTCATATAAGTATAGCGTTAATTCATGGTAATTGGTGTTATTTATTGGGCAAAATATTTTGGAATTATGTAACAGAGAACATAGATAATAAT
>NZ_LGSU01000315.1 GCF_002260545.1 Hydrocoleum sp. CS-953
CTCATGCCCTCATTTTTTGGTAAAGAGAAGAGTATTTTTTCTCAAAAAATTTCTTGTCTGTTGCTTTCTAGACCTGATTAATTAACTTAAAAAAAAATCCGAAAATTAATAATCTCTTCTGCTTTTTTTAAATAATTTAAACCAACCTCAAAGTTTTCTGTTATACAGGAAACGTGCATTCTCAGAATGTAATAGATACAAACTGAAAACCAGATTTGGGATGCTTCTACAGTAGTGATCGTTTTTTCAGCTTTTTCTGCCTCTTGGTCTAGGCAGAGTTGGGTGACAAAAATTTGGGCTGCGCCAAGTGCTACTTGCACAAGCTCATTCTGGATTTTATCTGCCACCAACATATATTTTTCTATATCTAGGCCAACTGCTGCTAAATTGTCTCCTTGGAATAATCGATTTGTAATATTACCCATTAAGTTATAAGCAGCAAATTGAATTTCTCNAAGTGCTACTTGCACAAGCTCATTCTGGATTTTATCTGCCACCAACATATATTTTTCTATATCTAGGCCAACTGCTGCTAAATTGTCTCCTTGGAATAATCGATTTGTAATATTACCCATTAAGTTATAAGCAGCAAATTGAATTTCTCCACACTCCAATCCTGCTAGAAAGCTCTCATAATTTATATCTGCTGCCCCTTTTATTGGTCTTGCCCAAGGTTGAATAAAGCCTCCAAGCGAGAATCCAACTTGACACCTCTGAGATTTACTATTGAGTTTGTGACTTAGTTGCATACCTAAATCTCCCAACTCATAACCCCTTTGATACTGCCCTTGCGATGCTAGAAAGAATCCATAGTTGTTATAAGCTTTGATTGACTCAGGAATATTTCCATGTTTAATTGACAGACAAGCTGCTCTTAAAGAGATGAAACTGAGAAGTTCAATGTTGGAGGTTAGATATGTTGGTGGATCTAGAGAAATGAGCAATTTAATCGTTGCTTGAATATGTGCTTCAACTGTTGTCGGTAAATCTAATAGTGAGGAAATAGACCGTTCTCTCAAACTCTCCCTAATAGAAGCAAACTCTAACTCAACTAGCTCACTTAGATTATTGCTCTCAATCTCAATTCCCAGATTGTTTAATCCCATCAAACCTGCCTGAATTGCTTCGGCAAATTTACCTTGTAAACTAAATTGATTAACTTGAATCACATAAAAATCTGCCTGCTCTACAGGAGAACTCACCTGTTGTAAAGCAATTGCAATTGTCATCTCCAATTCTTCGTAGTTGGCATGACTTAACTGAGCTTCTGCTAAGTAACGATACAGACTTAAAGTCAAGTTATATTGATTAACCCAGGGATCTTTTTCTAGTAAGTTAATCCCTGTTTCTAGATACTCAATTGCTGCTTGATAAGCTGTTGCAGATGTAGCTTTTTGACCAGCAGCTAAGTTGAGTTGTGCTAGTTTCTCTTGCTCCCTTTTCTCATTTATTAGAGATTTGCCAAAGTTGAGATGGTTAACAATATCAAAAATCTTCTCTTCTTGTTCTGTTTGGGAAAGCTTTGTCAGCATCAGTTGACCAATCTGGTAATGGGTACCTGGTTTTTGATTTTCACAAATTAATGAGTAGGCAGCTTGTTGCACCCGGTCGTGCAAAAAGCGATAATTAACTGAAATATTTTCAATATCTTGTTCTTGGTATCCTTGAAAAAACTTATAGGTTTGATTTTCTGGAATTACAAAACCTTCTTGCAATGCTCCCCATAAATCTGTTGCCACTTCCTCTTGAGTTTCTTCGCAGACTACCGTCAACATTGTCAAGTCAAAACGGTTCCCTATACAAGCTGCTAACTTCAGCACATTTTGACTGGCCTCAGGTAGTTTCCGTAAACGCCCTACCATGAATTCCACCACATCATCCGTCATAGCTAGCTGTCGTATTTGAGTTAAATCGCATTGCCAATATCCCTTTTTACTGTTGAATTTTATCAAGTTTTCCTGATGCAAACCTTTCAAAAATTGAGTAGTAAAAAATGGATTTCCTCTAGTTTTTTGATAAATTAATTGAGACAATGGTGTAGCAATTTCTGTTGAAGAAAGTAATGTATCAGCAACTAAATTTGTAATATCTTTTTTATCTAAGGGAGTTAAAGTAATGGTATTAATATTTGCATCTTGTTTGTTAATTTCATCCAAAGTTAGCATCAATGGATGAGCCGGAAAAACTTCGTTATCTCGATAAGCTCCTAATACTAATAAATAACCTGTTTCTGATTCATTAATTAAGACTTTCAGTAAGTTTAATGATGCTGAATCTGCCCATTGTAAGTCATCTAAAAATATAACTAAGGGATGGTATTTAGTGGTAAAAATACCAACAAATTTACTAAATAGTAGATTAAAGCGATTTTGAACTGCACTACCTGATAGTTCACTTGCTGGTGGTTGTTGACCAATAATACGTTCTAATTCTGGAATTACATCTATGATAACTTGACCATTTTCTCCTACAACTTCGAGAATTTTATCTTTCCAATTGGCTAAATTTGTATCAGATTCTCCTAATAATTGACTCATTAAATCTCGGAAAGCTGACACAAAGGCAGAGAAGGGTATATTGCGGTTGAATTGGTCATATTTCCCTTTGATAAAATATCCCTTTTGTCGAACTATGGGTTTATGAACTTCATTAATCACAGCAGTTTTTCCAATCCCTGAAAAACCTGCTACTAAAAGAAGACGCGGAGTGGGGGAGTGGGGGAGTAGGGG
>NZ_LGSU01000316.1 GCF_002260545.1 Hydrocoleum sp. CS-953
TGATATAGGATTTTACAAATCCTGGGAATTTCGGCTTCAAAAATTACACTGTCTAAATTTTGTATAATTCCATTATCTACTGTTGCACCTTCCCTAAGTTTTTGATAAACAGATAAATATTTACAATGCTTACTATTATCTATTTCTGGACTACTAGAAATCAAATTTACGATTAACATATCTATTCTCAGTGTCATTGAAATTGCACTTGCTAATAAATATTTATCTTTTAATTCTGGAGCGATGGATGAATTTAAAATAATTGCATCTAACTGTCTAAATTTATCAAAATTAGGTAGAGGTTCCGCAAATTTAATATATAGATAAGTTGCTTTCAAATTATACTTTTCAACTTCCATTAATTTGCTAGAATCTAAAACTTGTTCTAAACCTTTATCAATGCCAACCCACCGAGAATTTTCACTGGCAATTCTGTAGCGTAAACCAATAAGTGAATCTATATTTGATGCTTCTACAAGAAAATCCAATAAATTGAGTGCTGCTAAATCATAAGTCTGTAAACCAGAATTAATTCTGTTATAAGCTTCTAAACATCTAGTTTTACTTCTTTCATAAATTGATGCGCGAATTACTAAACTATTCATCCGGCGATCTAGGTTTAATTCGGGATTATAAAAAGTATGTAAAACTAGGAAAGCATCATTACCTTGTAAACCACATTTTTGTAGTCGTAAAGTTGAGCCTTCCGTACTATTGGGGCGAATTCTTACGTTATAACTTTTACCTGATTTAAGAGTAACTTTCTGAGTACCTCCCTGATTAGCAGTCTGATAACCAACAAAGATATGATATATTTCTTCTTGTTCTAAATTATTTTCTGTTTCCTGCCATACTTCCGAATCTGTTTGCTGTTTTTTTAAAGTAGATTTTTTAGCAGTTTCTCTAAAATATTTACCAACATTTGATGCTTTTTCAGTAATAAATTGTTCCATTTCTGAAGCTTTATTTTTAGCTGTTTCTGAAGATTTATTACTGATTGATTTGCTGGCTTTAGATACTTCTTTGCCGATATTTTCTCTGACTTCTGAAGCTTTGTTAGTCATTGATTTCCACAAGGATGATTCTTGTTTTTTATTCATTGTTTTTCTTGCCTAAAATTACCTTCTCTATTTCTCTTGTATCATACTCAAACATTGCAAAATCAATAAAATTTTTGCATAAATGCTGGAATTGATTTTCTTTGACAAATAATACAAAATATGATGACTAATATTTTAGTAAGCATTTCCTCCGGAAGAGCTGACCACTAATAGCTGTTAGCTCCGCATTCCGCAGGAAATGCTTACATATTTTATCGCAATCCTATCATTGGTTATGAAAATTTTATAACAGTTAATTTTTAATTGAATACTTTTTAAATTATTATACCATTTCTCAAAAATAATGCTTATATGATTGGATGGGTAAGTGTGAGAAGTATGGGAGGTGGGGGAGAGTTTAAAATCAGGAAAAACCTATACTAACCGATTAATAATTGTCAAAAACAGACTTTAAATCTTGGTGATTATTTTACTTCTGAAGTCAAGTAGAAGTATAGCATTACTTTTGGTAATTGGTATTACTCTTAAATCCTGTAGAAGCGATTTACGAATAGCCTCTACCACCAAAATATTACAACTTAAATATAATCTGCTGAATAAATCTATCAACCGATAATTTTCATAGTTTTAAGTGCTGAATTTCCTGGTCGGGAATGTCATAAAATCAGTAAATCAAGATTAAAAACTAGGGATTTTTTCTCCTTTGGTGAGGGGAAAATGCAGAAAAATTAAGAATCAAACTATTGGAAAAGTCCCTATTCTCTCCCCCCCTTACTCATAAGACTTTTTCAGCAAACTCTAAAATAGGATTGCTACAGTGTGATGCTACTAGAAAGAATTCAGTAGAAACGCTATGATTAAAATAAGAAGTTAAGTTTTGTAAAGAAGAGCATTGGCCAAAAGATAAGGTCTGAAGCCTCCCCTTAGATAGGGTATGCAAAGAATAAACTTCAGTATTTCAAGCATAAGGCTTAAACCAGAGGTACTAATAACTGAAATGACTGCTATTTCACCTAAAAACCCAATAACACAGCCCAGAACATGGTATTCCTTAACTCCCTTATGGCAAGGAGGAGAGGAAGTCGTTCGCCAAGGTTTACCCCACTCCCAACTTTCGCCCCCATGGCAAATATTACTTCTGGGAGATGGGTCTCCAACTCGTCACTTACAGCTATTGACAACTGAACCAACAGAAGTTGATGTAATTGATATGTCCCCTATTGGCATGAATCTTGACAATGCTCCCGATCTAATTCATGCTGTACCTGGCCCAAGGTTACGGCGACAGGTATGGCTAAGAACAGCCTCTGGGCAAAGATTGGCTTATGCCACATCTTGGTGGGAAGCGAGTCATGTGGATGAGTATTTGCAAAATCGGTCTTTACCAATTTGGGCAAGTTTAGCTCGTTTGCGGACAGAATTGTATCGAGATGTCCAGGGAATTTATTATGGTCATTCTAGAGAATTAGAGTTAGCTTTTGGTGAGTCTGGACCATTTTGGGGACGACATTATCTATTTTGGCATCATGGTCAACCACTAACATTAATTTATGAAGTATTCTCCCCTTATCTTAAAAAATATTTGGGACAAACAAAAGTTACTAATGGATAATTGATAATTGATAATGGATAATTGATAATTAATCAATCCGGTTTAAAGCCTTCTATAT
>NZ_LGSU01000317.1 GCF_002260545.1 Hydrocoleum sp. CS-953
ACTTATTAGCATTCAGCTCTCATATTTTTATAGCTTTACTAAAATTTTTAGGATGTGAGGTACAGTTTAATAATAATTTCTGTTCTCTCTTTAAAAGGTAATAAAGCTGATAGCTGTTAGCTGACTGCTGAATGCTTACATGATCAATTATCCATTAATTTAGGTAGGGATAAGTTCACCTGGCCTTAATTTTGCCCATTTGCCCATTTCTTCTAGAAAACTTTCACAACCGACAACATCCCATTCCATCTCAATTTCCTCTTGTTGAGGACGAATATTGACATTGATAGTAGGTTCAACCGGGTCAAAATCTGGATTTTCTGTTAAATGAAGTTGTTCGTGCTGAGTTTCTACAGCATGATAAGTTACACACCGATCTACATAGTGGCAGTTAACACAAATACACATTTATAAGTACCTCATTTCAGTTATCAGTTATTAGTTATAAGTACCTCTGAGTGAACCCAGGGGGTTGAAATACTAAAGTTTATTTTTTGGTAGTCCTGCATTGTAATGGTGAGGATATATATTTTTTAATTTCTGCTCACCCTCCCACACTCCCCACACTCCCCACACTTCCCACANATAAGTACCTCTGAGTGAACCCAGGGGGTTGAAATACTAAAGTTTATTTTTTGGTAGTCCTGCATTGTAATGGTGAGGATATATATTTTTTAATTTCTGCTCACCCTCCCACACTCCCCACACTCCCCACACTTCCCACACACTCTCTACCATTACTATGCACCACCACCTATTTTTTCATCCCCTTAAAAGGGGAGACTTAAGACCTTATTTTTTGGTCAAGTTTAATCTTAATTGATGCAATAATTTCCTATCTTAATGATTTGATAAGTTTATATATCGTTTCTCAAATTACTGAGGTAAAGTTGTTGTTATTCTTTTCTACTCCCTACTCCCTAAAACAAATGAACTTTGTACCTCACTTAGAGATGGAAATTTGCTATATTTTAACCCAAATTAATTTTATCTGACATTGATAAAATTTTGCCCTAGAGACAAACTTGCTTTTCTACTGGGGAAAAATATATTTTTTTCAGACATAATGTTAACTTTAACCTAAGTAAAAGTCTAACTGCAAAGAAATTCATTTAATTTTTGTGGCAATGTCGATAAATTCCCTGTCTGCTTTATCACCAGAAACTTGGCCATTTGATGGAAGAATGCTGCCCCAACCTGTTTATTTAGTGGGTGGTTCGGTTCGAGATGCTTTGCTGAAAAGGAAGAGGGAATATTTGGATTTAGATTTTATTATTCTTGAGCAAGCAGTTAGTATCGCCAGAAATATTGCCAAGGAATATCAAGCGGGGTTTGTGGTTTTGGATGCGGAACGAAAAATTGCGAGGGTAGTATTTAAAGGAACGACTGTTGATTTTGCTGAGATTGAAGGTGATAGTTTGGAGGAAGATTTATGGCGACGAGATTTTACGATAAATGCTATTGCTTATAATCCTTTTACTGATGAATTGATAGATTTATTTAATGCTCTGAAAGATTTGCAAGAGGGTATTATTAGAATGGTAAAATCTGCGAATCTTAAAGAGGACCCCCTCCGACTATTACGCGCATATCGTCAAGCAGCACAATTAGGTTTTATTATTTCCCCAGAAACAGAAACAACAATTCGAGAGTTTGCACCTTTGCTTACCCAAGTCGCAGTAGAAAGAGTGCAGACAGAATTAGGTTATTTATTGAGTCATCCTCAAGGAATGATTTGGATAGAAAAAGCTTGGAAAAATGGTTTACTCTCAGATTATTTTCCCACCGCTCAAGACAATTTGGAAATAGGAAAAAAGGTAGAGATAGTAGTAGAGCAGTTAGAAAAAAATTGGTCGAATTTAAAAGTAGAGTTAGCAACTGGGGTGCGTGAGACAGTCAAAACATCTTTATTGGCGATCGCTAAATTAGCAATATTAGTTAATCCTCATCCACAAAAAGCGGAAGTTGAATTGATGAGGTTGAAGTATAGCAATGCAGAAATTAGAAGTACAATTTCAGTTATTAAAGGTTTAGCCAAACTGTCAGAAGTAGAAATTCCTCAGATGTCTGTTAGAGAACAATATTTTTTCTTTCAAGAAATAGGAAAAAATTTTCCTGCTCTAGCAGTTGTAGCAGTAGCAAAAGGAATATCTCTAGAGGAAATTAATTGTTTAATTGAACGTTATATTAATCCCGACGATCCAGTTGCTCATCCCATAGCTTTGTTGAATGGAAATGATTTAATTACAGCTCTAAAATTAGCTAAAAGTCCTATAGTTGGTCAACTCTTAAAAGAAATTTTAATAGCACGAGCGGAAGAAAAGATTTTTACTAAAGCTGAAGCAATTAAATTAGCAGAAAATTTAATTCAAGTAAGGAATAAGGATTCATTAATTGATAATTGATAATTGATAATTGATAATTAGCTCTGAACTGGAGCAGCTATTTTTAATTTTTAAGCATACTCGCTTTCCTTCCTTCTGACTTCTTCCTTCTGACTTCTTCCTTCTAACTTCTAAAATATGACGTATTTTTTTATTGGTGGATGTCCTCGCTCTGGAACTACTTTATTACAAAATATTATTTGCTCCGATACCAATGTTAATCCCTTAATTGGAGAAGTAGGTTTTTCGGATGGCTTTTAAGTACAGCAAGTAAAAGCTAATCAACTAGCTTCTCAAATTGAAGATGGTGACAAGAAAAAATTTGTTGTTTTGTTGAAGAAAACTATT
>NZ_LGSU01000318.1 GCF_002260545.1 Hydrocoleum sp. CS-953
GGAATAGGAAATATGATTAATAATCAGAAAAATTAATCCGTAGGGGTGGGTTTATCCGTTGAATTACATATCTAACAATAAATAATAATAAACCCACCCCCCATTACCATTAATTGTACAATTGTTTTTCATGGGTTTTTGATTATTTATGGGTTAGGGGCAGGTTTAGTTAATTCAATTATTACCATCAAAATCAATAGCGGAACCTGCCCCTACAATTTAATTACAAAAAATTAACCTGTAGAGGTGGGTTCATCCATTGAATTACAATGTCCGACAATAAATATCATAAACCCACCCCCCTATTACCATTAATTGCAGCATATTTATTTATGGGTTGGGGGCAGGTTTGGTTAATTCAATTATTCAAATCATAAGTTATTTGATGAACCTGCCCCTACAATATCAATATTAATTGCAGCATATTTATTTGTGGGTTTGGGGCAGGTTTAATTAATTTAATTCTTCCCATCATAAATTATTTGATGAACCTGCCCCTACAATATCAATATTAATCACAAAAAATAACCCGTAGGGGTGGGTTCATCCGTTAAATTATAATGTCCGACAATAAATATCATAAACCCACCCCCCATCACCATTAATTCGACAATATTTATTCATGGGTTGGGGGCAGGTTTTGTTAACTTAATTTTTCCACTCATAAATTATTTGATGAACCTGCCCCTATAATTATCAATAATGCCACAACAAAAATATTATTGGCGAACTTTTCTAGGTTTACCCGTAAACCCACTCCAACCAATTGTTAAATAACAACTGGCTAATAATAAGCTAGTTAAACCTATTCTGACACTAGACTTAACTGCTGTTATTTGCGTACTTTGTTGTGCTTTTTGTTTCTTTTGCTCTAATTGTTTTGTGAGTTCCTCGCGAATTTCTTCTGTTCTTACTTTCAGAGCAGCAGGATTATTTTTAAACTTTTCTAATTCAGCTAATTGCTCTTCATTAAGTTGCTCCTGACTAATATATTCTTCTAATCTCTGATTATTTTTAAGTAAGCTAGCTAGAGAACTTTGTCTTTCACCTAGACGTTCTTCTAATTGCTTTTGAGCAATAACAGCTTCCTCATTTAGTTTCTGAACATTTTGATTACTTTCTGCTACTGCGGTGCTAATATGTAGAGGAATTAATAGCAAAAACATAATTCCTAAAAATAAAGATAGTAAGTAAATCCAGAACTTTAAGCTATTCCAACTAACTTTTGCTTCTGGTGGGGCAATACCAAGAATCTCTTCAAAACCATAACCACAAAACATTAGAGCTATTCCTAATATTGGTAAAATACCCCGTTCAATTATCTGAGTGGTAAAGCTGAGTCGCCAGTCTATATCCCCTAAATTTAGGGGATATAAGAGTAAAACAGAGTTGATAATTGTGAAAAGTATCACGATAATACCAGCTAATTTCAAAAATTTAGTTGCTAGAGCTGGTACTGGACTAATATTACTTCCTTTCATACTTCAATTTAATAATACTGTTGTCCATAATTTTATCCTGTTTGTGGCTTTAATATAATAGAAAATACGGTTAGATAGATCGCCAAGCCCAAAATTTACCAATAGAAAAATTATTTCGAGCAACCAGAGTGAGATTAAAAGTTCTCTGAGGAAATGCTATTAATTTCTGCTTGATGGAACACTAATTATGGGGCAAAATTATCCGACTTAATACCCTATTTATCTACATATCGTTTCTGAAACTTCATAATAGCTTCATAAATAATTCCGTATTTATTCTAATTGACGCTCTTGTTTTTTCTAGCTAGGATATAGTTGTAACAAAAAAATTAAAGTAAGTTTTGAGTTTGATCAGGTGAATCAATATATCTCAATATCTCATAGATCAAAACTGCTGAGACTTAGATTTAAAGATAAGTTACTTAAGAGTTCTGATTCTATAGGTACTAATTTATAACTTGTCAACCTTAGATTTTGTAAATACCCACAAAAAACCTATGAAAAAGTTANTCCGAAAAATATATCTCAATATCTCATAGATCAAAACTGCTGAGACTTAGATTTAAAGATAAGTTACTTAAGAGTTCTGATTCTATAGGTACTAATTTATAACTTGTCAACCTTAGATTTTGTAAATACCCACAAAAAACCTATGAAAAAGTTATTAACAGCTATTGCTTCTACTGTGGTTGTAAGTATGGGATTTGCTCCAACTGCTAGAGCATTTTTCGGCTTCTCACCATCTGGATTTTCAGCGCCACCACCATCTATATTCCCAGCAGCACCACCACCACCACCATCATTTTCACCACCACCTGTTCCATCTCTATTCACGCCTCCTGCACAAGTATCACAACCAACAGAAGTTGAATATTGTAAGATATCAAACCCCATCGGTGCTGTTCAGGCATTATCAAACCCCGCTAAATTATGTGTTGCTAGTAGCGTACCAGAAGCTTTTGGTAGATTGACGACTTTCACTATGGGTAATCCCCAGCCTGCAATAGAAGCAGCACAATGTTTAAAGAATAGTTATCCTCAAGACTATAACAAGGCGTTAGAATTTGTTGATATGTCAGGTGATTGTAAGATTTATGGTGATTAATTAAAGTTTTTGTCTGAGAACCAATCTCTTTGTTCCATTTAAGTCAAATCAGAACTATTTTATTTATTAGAGTTGTTGGGAAATAACTTAGATTACAAAAAAAATAAAATGAAAACAGATATATTTAGTTAGTGATTTTATTATTTA
>NZ_LGSU01000319.1 GCF_002260545.1 Hydrocoleum sp. CS-953
CAACAAAATTTATCCGCCAGTTTCCATATAGTGTTCAAAACTATAACGTTATAGTTTTTTGACTCTATATGTAGTATCCCTGGGTAAGTCCTGAACAAGAAAAATTTTTTTGTTAATTAAAAAAAATCCAGAACTTCAAAAGCAAAGCTTAAATAGGTTAAACTTCAGTCTGTCTCAATTATGTGAGTAATAAAATTCTCATCTTGATTGGTGAGAATATTAGTTTTATTTGATCTTCAACAAAATTTATCCGTGACTTTCGATCAGGTTTGAGGTACAGTCAAGAAACTCAAAACTAACTCAAAACAATTATTTAACTTGAGAATAAGTATCTAAATCCAAGGACGCTAACTTATCATAAGCTGAGTCAATTACTCGCTTACCTCTCAAAGCACCGGTATTAGCACCAGGACAAATATACTGTAAATTTTCTGAAGAAAATCGGTCTATCAAAAATTTAACACTTTTAACCTGTCTAGGCCAATGAAAAGTCTTAGCAATACGCAACGGAACAGGTTCCCCCTGATTATTAGGTAATAAATGACGACCTGTAAATAATACCCCACTATTTCCAGAATAATATAGACAAGATGAACCGGGAGAATGACCAGGAGTCCAGAAAACATGAGTATGTGGACTCAAATTAAACTCATGCTCAAAAGTCGTTACTTTTAACCCAGGCAATAAATAAGCTTCTTGTTCTTGAATCAGAATCTCACATTTGAAAGATTCTTGAATTTCCTTTGCCTTACCAATAGCAGTACGATGAGTAATATATAACCACTTTACTCCTCCATGTTCCATGAGAAATTTTTGATTTGTTTTATTATCCGCAGGACAATCAATCAGAATGTTGGTCTGATTCTCTACAATAAAATAAGAAGTTCCTCCTAAAGTATCCCGATTTGGCGAAAAAGCAAAAATATTTTCCAGGACAAATTGGGGAAGTTTGGAGACAAAAGGCTGTTGTGTCAAGGCAGTATTCTTATAACGTTTCACGGAAGTTAAAAGTCGTAGGGGCTAATGGCCATTTCGCTGCGCGATATATTTGCGTAGCATTGCGGAGGAAAACGCCCGTACAAAAGTCAAAAGCAATATATCATAAGCTTAAAACTTTGACTCTACACTAATTTCAAGAAATTATTTCACATTTAAAGTGAATTGGTATTACTTAATTAGAAATAGACAGAACTCAGTAAACTATTATGGTCTTTTTATTAATTCTATTAGGATTTATTACATACTTCATATTACAGAGCAGTGTCAGCAAAATTACTCGCACTCCTATCTGGATATTATGGCTAGTAATGATGACACCAGCTTTAATATGGACGAGTTGGATGTTAATTTATGGTCAAAAGCAACTACCACCAGCATTAATCATCATTCCCTTTATTTTTTGTCCTTACCTATACTGGTTATTGGTACAACAAGGACGTTATACTCCTACTCAATCAGATAAATCAAAAATAGAAAATAGTAACTCCCAGAGTAAACCAGAAATTAACCCTACTCAAACTACCAACCAAACTCCACCAAAACTAGCAATAGACAAAACTGAAGAAACCAGTCTGCGAAATTGTTTTCCTTGGACAGTTTACTATCTGCGGAATTTAGAGTATAGACCTCAAGCAGTTATTTGTCGAGGTCAGTTACGCTCTAACCCAGAAAAAGCTTATCAAACAGTACAAGAAAATGTAGAAGGAAAATTTGGCGATCGCTTCTTAGTAGTATTTCAAAATAGCTTTCAAGGTAAACCTTTTTTTGCTCTAGTTCCTAACCCAAGTTGTAGTAAGAATAAAACTCAAGAGTCTGAAGAATATAAAAGACCTATAATGTTGGCTTTAGGATTATTACTAATCACTTTATTTACTACTACATTAGTAGGGGCGAGAGAAATAGTTGGTATTTCTGAAGAAGCGATACAATATAACCCTAATTTATTAATTCAAGGTTTGCCTTATGGTATTGCTCTGATTTTGATTCTAGGATGCCATGAATTCGGTCATTATATAACAGCTCAATTATACAAAATTCGGACAACTTTTCCATATTTTATTCCGATACCGTTTTTCTTAGGAACTTTCGGTGCATTTATTCGGATGAAAAGTCCTGTACCTAATCGTAAATCTTTATTTGATGTTAGTATAGCAGGTCCTATAGCAGGATTAATAGTTACAATACCGCTATTAATTTGGGGTTTATCTAACTCTGATATAGTTCCTCTATCTGAGAAGTCAGGAATATTATCTATAGATTCATTAAATCCGACTTTTTCTTTTTTATTGGCTGTATTAAGTAAGTTAGCATTAGGTGCAGAATTAACTTATGACAAAGGTATAGATTTACATCCAGTTGCAGTGGCAGGTTATATAGGTTTAGTAGTTACTGCATATAATTTAATGCCTATTGGGCAACTTGATGGTGGTCATATAGTACACGCCATGTTTGGTCAACGGACTGGCATGGTTATTGGTCAAATTTCCCGTTTTTTGTTATTAATATTAGCTTTCATAAATAAAGAATTTTTATTTTTAGCAATCTTTTTATTTTTACTGCCTCTTGTTGATGAACCTGCTCTTAATGATGTTAGTGAACTAGATAATAAACGTGACTTTTTAGGATTGTTAATGTTAGGTTTATTGGTAATGATTTTATTGCCTGCACCAAAGATGGTAATACAATGGTTGAATTTTTAATTGATAGGTAAGCATTCAGCAGTCAGCTATCAGC
>NZ_LGSU01000032.1 GCF_002260545.1 Hydrocoleum sp. CS-953
GAGAACACGCGATCGCCTGGAAATTATCCCAATCTTCCCAAGTTCAACAAATATTTTGTACCCCAGGAAATGGTGGCACTGCCACCCAAGCAAAATGTCAAAATATACCCATTTCAGTTACAGATTTTCCAGCCCTTAAACAACTTATCGACGACCAAAATATCTCTCTTGTTGTTGTTGGTCCTGAAGTTCCCCTAGCTCTCGGCATTACCGACTACCTACAACAACCCAACCTCAAAATATTCGGTCCCACTAAAGCAGGCGCCATTCTCGAAGCTAGTAAATCTTGGGCAAAAGATTTTATGTCCGAGGCAAATATTCCCACTGCTAAATCAGCCACCTTTACCAAGGCCGAAACTGCTAAAGAATACATTACAGAAATTCCCATAGTCATTAAAGCAGATGGTCTAGCTGCCGGAAAAGGAGTCACCGTCGCCACTACAATTGAAATGGCTCATAATGCTATAGATGATATTTTTCAGGGAGACTTTGACAAAAAAAACCAATCTGTGGTAATAGAAGAATTCCTCACAGGTCAAGAAGTATCAGTATTAGCCCTGACTGATGGACTAACCATTCGTCCTCTATTACCAGCCCAAGACCATAAACAAGTAGGCGAAGGAGACACAGGACCCAACACCGGAGGTATGGGCGCTTATGCTCCTACTCCTATTATTACGCCAGAACTCATGGCCTCCATTCAACAACAAGTCCTAGAACCAACGTTGACTAATTTACAAAAACGTGGTATAGATTATCGAGGCGTGATTTATGCTGGATTAATGATTAGTCCGACAGGAGAGCCAAAAGTATTAGAATTTAACTGTAGGTTCGGCGACCCAGAAACTCAACCTATTCTCTCTCTGTTGGAAACTCCATTGGAGGAATTATTATTAGCTTGTTGTGAACAACGTTTGGCTGAGTTGCCCCCTATTAAATGGAGACCGGGAGTGGCGGTATGTGTAGTTTTAGCTTCTGGGGGTTATCCGGGAGATTATGAGAAAGGTAAAATAATTTCTGGAATAGAAAAAGCTGAAGCTAATGGAGCGACTATATTTCATGCTGGAACAAAATTCCAGGCAGAAAATTTAATCACTGACGGGGGTCGTGTTTTGGGAGTAACAGCAGTAGGGAGTAATTTTACTGAGGCTAAGACAAAAGCTTATGCTGCTGTAAATTCTGTTCAATTTGAAGGAATGTACTATCGCCGAGATATAGGTAGTCGGGTTTTAATGAATTAGGACTGATGCAAAGCTACTATATATAGAGTTAAAAAACTATAACGTTATAGTTTTTAACGCTATATATGTGTCATGGTGCGTAATTCCTATGAATAATGAATAATGGATAATGGATAATGA
>NZ_LGSU01000320.1 GCF_002260545.1 Hydrocoleum sp. CS-953
TACCTATAATGATTAAGTGAAAATCACCTGAAGTTTAGTCTATTAAAAATTTGCTCAATAGTAATACTTGAGAATACAGAGCAGACCAGAGTTGAGTCTGTATCACTATAGTTTTTTATCTCAGATTTATACCTATAATGATTAAGTGAAAATTACCTGAAGTTTAGTCTATTAAAAATTTGCTCAATAGCAATACTTTACAATATAAAAGAAACCAGAGTAGAGCCTATAGCACTATAGTTTTTTATCTCAGGTTTATAGCCATATTGATTAAATTAAAATCATCTCAAGTTTAGTCTATCGCAATTAAAATATAAAATGGATTTACAGTCAACTATAAATCAAAACTCTTCTGAGATTTCCAACAATACATCATTAACCAATACCTCTCAAACAGATCAAACAGAAATAAATCAGATCGAGTCTGAACAAAAAAAATCATGGACAATTGAAAATAGTGAGAAACTATATAGAATACTTGGTTGGGGTAATCCTTATTTTTCAATTAATTCTGCTGGTCATATTACAGTTTCCCCTAAAGGTGATTTAGGAGGTTCTTTAGACCTATATGAACTTGTTGAATCTATTAAACAAAGAAATATAGGACTACCATTAATTATTAGATTTTCCGATATTCTTGAGGATAGAATTGAGCGGTTAAATGCTTGTTTTTCTAAAGCGATCGCTCGTTATAAATATAAAAATATTTATCGAGGTGTATTTCCTGTTAAGTGTAATCAAAATAGTCAGTTAGTAGAGGAAGTAGTTAAATTTGGTAAGCCTCATAAATTTGGTTTAGAAGCTGGTTCAAAACCAGAATTATTAATTGCTATTGCTACCTTGAATACGACTGATGCACTAATAATTTGTAATGGTTATAAAGACCGAGAATATATTGAGACAGCAATGCTAGCTCAAAGATTAGGAAAAACACCAATAATTGTAATTGAACAGGTAGAAGAAGTGCGATTAGTGATAGAAGCTAGTCGAAAATTAAATATTAAACCTGTAGTCGGAGTCAGGGTGAAATTAAGCACTAAGGGTATTGGTCGTTGGGCAGGAACTACAGGCGATCGTGCTAAATTTGGTCTCAATATTCCCGAAATAATTCAAGTTGTTAATCAGTTAAAAAGTGCGGGTATTTTAGATTCTTTACAGCTCTTACATTTTCATGTTGGCTCACAAATTTCTTCAATTAGTGTGATTAAGGATGCTATTAGGGAAGCGAGTCAAATTTATGTGGAATTAGCTCACCTAGGAGCAAATATGAAATACTTGGATGTGGGTGGTGGTTTAGCAGTTGATTATGATGGTTCTAAAACAAATTTTTATGCCTCAAAAAACTATGATATGCAGAACTACGCTAATGATATTGTGGCAGAAGTTAAAGAAGCTTGTGAAGAGAAAAAGGTATTACCACCAATATTAGTTAGTGAAAGTGGTAGAGCAGTGGCATCCCATCAATCAGTTCTAGTTTTTGATGTATTAGGAGTTAGTCAAGTTCCGAAAGCAGAACCAGTAGTTATTGGCAAAGACGAGCATTTAATTTTGCAAAACCTCTACGAAACCTATCAATCTATTAGCAAAAATAATTATCAGGAAGCATATCACGACGCAATTCAATTCAAAGAAGAATCCATCAGTTTATTCAATTTTGGATATCTTAGTATTAGTGAACGGGCAAAGGTAGAGCAACTATATTGGGATGTTTTCGGAAAATTCAAGAAATACTAAAAGACTCTGAANGTTCTAGTTTTTGATGTATTAGGAGTTAGTCAAGTTCCGAAAGCAGAACCAGTAGTTATTGGCAAAGACGAGCATTTAATTTTGCAAAACCTCTACGAAACCTATCAATCTATTAGCAAAAATAATTATCAGGAAGCATATCACGACGCAATTCAATTCAAAGAAGAATCCATCAGTTTATTCAATTTTGGATATCTTAGTATTAGTGAACGGGCAAAAGTAGAGCAACTATATTGGGGATGTTTTCGGAAAATTCAAGAAATACTAAAAGACTCTGAATATGTGCCAGATGATTTAGAGGAACTGGAAAAAATAATGGCATCTATTTACTACATTAACCTTTCAGTTTTTCAATCTGCTCCTGATAGTTGGGCAATTAATCAGTTATTTCCAATTATGCCTATTCATCGGTTAGATGAAGAACCTACTGAAAGAGCCATATTAGCCGACCTTACCTGCGATAGTGATGGAAAAATTGAGCAATTTATTGATTTACGAGATGTCAAGTCATTATTAGAATTACATCCTCTGAAAGTTAGTCATAAATCTTCAGAGTATTCTCCTAGTCAAACATTAGAAAATTCCCAAACAGAAATTACTTCTGTATTTGAACCTTACTATCTAGCAATGTTTCTTGGAGGTGCTTACCAAGAAATAATGGGTAATCTGCATAACTTGTTTGGTGATGTTAATGTTGTGCATATTAAATTAACCCCTTCAGGATACAAAATTGAACACGTTGTTAAAGGTGACACAATGACAGAAGTATTAAATTATGTTCAATATAATTCTGATGGTTTAGTTGAAAGTATTCGTTGTCAAACTGAGCAAGCTTTACAAGAAGAAAAAATTACTATTAAAGAGTCGCGAATGCTTCTACAAAATTATGAAAGTAGTCTTAGCAGTTACACTTATTTAAGTAATTAAAGGTAAGCATTTCCTGTGGAATGTTGTGCACTAATGTCGCCCAGGGAAATATCTATTAGCAG
>NZ_LGSU01000321.1 GCF_002260545.1 Hydrocoleum sp. CS-953
TTGATAAGCTTTAAAAGCTGACCAACTTCCATCAGCAAGAGCAAATCTAAATTCCTTAATTACAACCTGTCGATTTGAAGTGAGGGATTTCGCTAAATATGTAATTCGCCCGCCTTGTAAATTACGCCCTAATTCTTTACTAATTTGATAGCCGTAGTTGGTAAAGTCTGGATATTTTTTCATGCTAGTAAATTTTTATAGCTAGACTAACTTTAAGTAAGTATTCTGAAGTTTGGATGTTTTTGCCTTTCTTATAATTATACAGTCAAGATTTTCTAGCTGATGTAGATCGAGCTACTATAACTACTTAATCTAACCTTAGATTTCCTGAAGTAATTAGAGGATAAGTTAAATTAATAAATGACTATTTTTCTGGCTATCTCTCCTACCCTCAAAAATTCTAATTTCTCAAAATTAAATTGTTTTCTCATCCATCAATAATCTAGATAACCAGCAAATTTTTTCCCTCATCAAATCTTTCCATCCATCCCTCCTAAATGGAAAACTACAAATATTTTCATTTTATGAAGCTCGTGAAAAAAATTTGCGCATCGAAGGATTTTCGGTTGCATTCCCGCAAAAATTCTGATATCATAAAAACTGGTGGGGTTTACTCGCCTATATGCATGACTTTTTATTCAACTAAACTTTAATTCAGGAATTTTGCCCAGAGAGAATCATAAATCTTTTCATTGTCTGAAGCTTCCATAAACATCTATCCCTGATTTTCTCAAGGTTCGCGCCAAATATTCCCCAAAAATTCTAATTTCTCAAAATTCAATAGTTTTCTCATCCATCAATAATCTAGATAAGTAGCAAATTTTTTCTCTCATCAAATCTTTCCATCCATCCCTCCTAAATGGAAAACTAGGAACATTTTCATTTTATGAAGCTCCTGAAAAAATTTGCGCATCGAAGGATTTTCGGTTGCATTCCCGCAAAAATTCTGATATCATAAAAATTGGTGGGGTTTACTCGCCTATATGCATGACTTTTTATTCAACTAAACTTTGATTCAGGAATTTTCCCCAGAGAGAATCATAAATCTTTTCATTGTCTGAAGCTTCCATAAACATCTATCCCTGATTTTCTCAAGGTTCGCGCCAAATATTCTGAAAAAACATCTCTGCTCCTACCCTCAAAAATTCTAATTGCTCAAAATTCAATAGTAGTTTTCTCATCCATCAATAATCTAGATAAGTAGCAAATTTTTTCTCTCATCAAATCTTTCCATCCATCCCTCCTAAATGGAAAACTAGGAACATTTTCATTTTATGAAGCTCCTGAAAAAAATTTGCGCATCGAAGGATTTTCGGTTGCATTCCCGCAAAAATTCTGATATCATAAAAACTGGTTGGGTTTACTCGCCTATACGCATGACTTTTTATTCAATATAACTTTGATTCAGGAATTTTCCCCTGAGAGAATCATAAATCTTTTCATTCTCTGAAGCTTCCATAAACATCTACCCCTGATTTTCTCTCTGAAAAAACATCTCTGCTCATCACCGAAAATTTCAATTCTCCAAAATTATAGTCATTCTGAATAAGACTGGGATGAGTATTTATTTACCTAGAAAGGCGTTCAGCCAAAAAAGTGTTCATCCTTATTTGAAATGACTATAACTAATTTTTCCAAGCATCAATAATCTAGATAACCGCCAAATTTTTTCCCTCATCAAATCTTTCGATCCATCCCTCCTAAATCAAAAACTACGAACATTTTCATTTTATGAAGCTCCTGAAAAAAATTTGCGCATCGAAGGATTTTCGGTTGCATTCCGACAAAAATTCTGATATCATAAAAACTGGTAGGGTTTATTCGCCTATGCACATGAAGTTTTATTCAACATTGCTAGTAAAAAAAAGCTGAAACTAATTCAACTAAAAACTGATAACTGATAATTGTTAACTGATAACTGTTAACCCCTCCTCATACCTGCGATTAACTTCCGGCCAATTAACAACATTCCACCAAGCCTTCAAATAATCACCGCGACGATTTTGATACCTCAAATAATAAGCGTGTTCCCAAACATCGTTACCCATAATCGGATAATCCCCAGTCAAAAAAGGACTATCTTGATTAGCCGTACTAATAACCTTCAACTTTCCATCTTCACCCAAAACCAACCAAACCCAACCACTGCCAAAACGACTACCACCAGAAGCATTAAACTTATCCTTAAAACTATCAAAATTACCAAAACTTTCATCAATAGCAGTAGCTATTTTCCCTTGAGGTTCACCCCCACCATTAGGACTCATAATTTCCCAAAACATTTTATGATTAACATAACCACCACCATTATTTTGTACAGCAGTACGAATATCATTTGGTAAACCATTCAAACCACGCAATAAATCCTCAGCACTCTTGTCTTTAAGTTCAGGGTAATTAGCGATCGCCCCATTTAACTTTTTAATATAACCAGCATAATGTTTACCATGATGAAACTGCATAGTTTCCTTGTCAATATAAGGTTCTAATGCGTCATATTGATAAGGCAAAGGTGTTAGTTCAAATACCCCAGATTTTTCAGCTAACTTAGTATCATTTGGTAGAGTAGAAGGAGTTACTGATGCAGAAGAATTATCAGGGGGTATCTGACAACCATCTAGAGTTATAACCCCTAAAGTTGTACCTAGTAATATTAATAAATTACGGCGATTAATATTCATTATTAGTTACCAAAAAAACAGTAGTTGATATTTATAAAATCCTGTTATTAATTAAGTAT
>NZ_LGSU01000322.1 GCF_002260545.1 Hydrocoleum sp. CS-953
CTACTCCCTACTCCCTACTCCCTACTCCCTACTCCCTACTCCGTACTAATACGAATTTCTCTCCATAATTGTCGATACTGTTCAATGGTACTATCTGCCAATGGATAAAGAAATTCACTTTTTTCAAGAACTTCTTTTGGGGGTAATAAAAGGGGATTATTGTTAATTTCTGAAGTTAATTCATTTGTATTAATCCCTGGTAGGATAGGAGAAGTAATCTGGGTTAATAGTGACATTTGTTCTGCTACCTGGGGTTGCCAACAAAAATCAATCCATTTTTCTGTTAAAGAAGTCTCAGAAGTAGCAGCAGGTTTAACCCATAAATTAGCCGATAAAGCCGTTCCTGACTGAGGCACAACAGCAGCAATTTCTTTGCGTGTTTTGACCAATGGTAAAATATCATTTGACCAACCAACGGCTAACCAAGTATCTCCAATAATTAATGANAGAAGTAGCAGCAGGTTTAACCCATAAATTAGCCGATAAAGCCGTTCCTGACTGAGGCACAACAGCAGCAATTTCTTTGCGTGTTTTGACCAATGGTAAAATATCATTTGACCAACCAACGGCTAACCAAGTATCTCCAATAATTAATGATTGTAAATAATTCTCCGAACTGTAGAATTTAACTTGTTGATTTAGTTTAACCAGTTCCGATTTTAAATTCTCTACCTTATCAATATTTTTAGTATTATAAGACTTTCCTAATTTTTTCAGAGTTAAACCAATAACTTCTCTAGCTTGATTGAGCAAAGAAATATTACCCTTCAATTCTGGTCGCCATAAGTCACTCCAATCTTTAGGTTCCCATCCCAAAGTTTTAAACTTATCAACTCGATAAGCAATTAAAGTTGTACCCCATTGATAAGGTGCTGCCCAAACTTTACCTTGGGTATCTACATAACCTTGATTATTACGTTTGACTAATTCTTGCCATTTTTTCGGTAATTTATTCCACCTTGGCAAAGCTTCAGAATTAAGAGGTTGAATTAATTCTTGTTTAATTGCATTTGCTAACCAATAATCTCCTATTGTCACCAGATTAGCAATATCTATATTTTNTGACTAATTCTTGCCATTTTTTCGGTAATTTATTCCACCTTGGCAAAGCTTCAGAATTAAGAGGTTGAATTAATTCTTGTTTAATTGCATTTGCTAACCAATAATCTCCTATTGTCACCAGATTAGCAATATCTATATTTTCTGTTTTATTTGTAGATAAATTATGTTTTTCTAACAAAAGTTTTCTCTGCCAACTTTGCAGCAGAGAAAATAATCCACTCAAGCTTTCTTGAGGTTGAAAACTTAACTTGGGGGAAGATATTAATTCCCCTCGAAATTTTGATACCATTTGAGCAGGAATAGTGTTTTTTAACAGTTTAATTTTTAAATCCGCTTGTGTTTCACATCCTGCTAAAAATTCAGCTAAAGTTATTGCCGTTGCTCCGATTAAAAAATTACGTCGCTTCACCTTTACTGATTATTTAAAATACGTTTTTCTAAATATTGACCAATCATTTTTTGTTCGCCAGCACGAGAAATAATAGTTTGTCTCGTCCGGTATTTATGGCCTATTTGTTTAATTTCTTCTTCAAATACAGACCCATTGTACTCCGTTCTGAGACATAATGTATTAGGGTCAGATAGGTGATATTTAGCTATGATAGGGTTACTTGTAGCAAAACCGCGATCGCGATACAAGATTGAACCTTTTACTCCAAATACTGTTGAACCTTCAGACTGTTTCTTTTCTAAGAAAGAATCTTGACTAACCCAACTTACATAAGAACCACAAATCATGGCTGTTTCAGGATTATTCAACTTATGGAGTTGAGCTAATTCGATAAGTTCTGGACTTCCTTGCTCTAAAAATTTGATTGTTATGTAACTAACTATTTCTTGGGTATTCCCTTCAGGTAAAGTGTAGTAACGTCTTTCCGAATGCCATTGACCCTCAGATCGTTGAAAATATTCAGTAACTCCTAATTCTACAACTTCTAATGTTTGTTGGTTATATTGCAATTTCATTTAATTTTATCCTCTCTGGCTGTATATCATTAAAACTTGATTCTGTCAAGCTTTTTGTCTTATTTGTTACTATTATTAATATATACTGTTTTTCTTAAGAGTGTCAGGACAGATATAGCAATCCGCGCATAGGTTGCGGGTAATGAAAAAGTAAATAAAAAAGTTGAAACTCCCACCNAAACTTGATTCTGTCAAGCTTTTTGTCTTATTTGTTACTATTATTAATATATACTGTTTTTCTTAAGAGTGTCAGGACAGATATAGCAATCCGCGCATAGGTTGCGGGTAATGAAAAAGTAAATAAAAAAGTTGAAACTCCCACCTATTCCCTGTTCCCAGTTAAGTGTTCCCTAAAAAGCAGTAAGATTTTTGCCACGAATATGCGGAGGATTGCTATATAGCGCTATCCAAAAGTCAGAAGTAGTTTATGACTGAGTTTTTCCTACAGAAAATGTGGATCGTTTTCCGTAACAAGGACAATATTTAACGATTTATGTTTTGAAGTGAACCAGAACATTTTCTGAAATAGCAAAAGTTAGTAATGTGGCAATTAATACGGCTCTAAATATAAGTTTTCCCGATTTTAAAGATGCTATTAAATAAAGTAGTATTTTGATTGATTAATAAAATTATATTTTCATTATAAATACCCAGTATTTTATAGCTTTTACTCCCTGAATTATTCTTCCTAATTTGTAAATTACTTAATTCGCA
>NZ_LGSU01000323.1 GCF_002260545.1 Hydrocoleum sp. CS-953
GCAAATTAACTAATTCTATGGGAGAAATTCTGGCAGATAGAGGAGTAAAACCAACAATATCAGAAAACAAAATTGTTGATTCTTCAAAATAATCAGCTATAGCACTGGTATCCTGTTTCAGTCGAAATGCAATAGGTTCTGGCAAAATATTCATCAGTAAACGCTCTGACTTTTCTTGTTCTGCGTGTAATGCTGTTTCTGCTTCTTGGCGAAGAGTAATATCTTCCACAGTACCTTCATAATAAAGTAATTCTCCATTAAAATTACGAACAGCACGAGCCTTTTCACAAATCCAAATTATACTGCCATCAGAACGATAAACTTGAGATTCAAAATTTGATATTTCCCCATCTTTATTAATAGCATCAATAAATTCTTGTCTACGGTTAGGGTTAACATATATTTGTTGTTGAATATTAGTAATATTAGTAATTAATTGTGAACAGTCAGAATAACCATACATTCTTGCTAAAGCTGGATTAGCACTTAAGAAAAAACCATTAGGTGTAGTTTGAAAAATACCCTCAATAGAATTTTCAAAGATACTACGATATTTTGCTTCTGCTGCTTGTAATGCTTCTGCTGCTTCTTGACGTTCTGTGATATCTTTAACTATTAAAAGTAAGCAAGATTGCCCATCCAGGCAAATAACTTCTCCTGATAATAATCCAATTGCAATTTGTCCTGACTTTAGCCTAAACTTAATCTCTTGATTGCGAATTTTACCTTGAGTTTCTAATATTGTAAAAATGCGAATTCGCTCTTCAATATTTCCCCATAAATTCAGTTCTAATGCTGTTTTACCAATGACTTCTTGACGACTATAACCTGTAGTTTGAATAAAGCTTTCATTGACTTCAATTAATCTACCATCGGCAAGATTACTAATAGTAATTACATCCGGACTTGCCTGAAAAGCTAAAGCAAATTTTTCTTCTGACTGCCGTAGTGCTGCTGTTCTTTCTTCTACTCTTTGTTCTAACTCAGCATTAGTTTTTTCTAGATTAATAAAAGAATCTTGTAATTGCTGTGCCATTAAGTTAAAAGATTCTGCTAATACCTCCAATTCATTAACTATTTTGACTTCAATTTTTTGATTAAGTTTTCCTCTGGCAATTTCTCTACTTGCATCACTTAAGAGCATAACAGGATAACTAATCCAACGAGAAGTTAAAATTCCTACTATTGTGGCAACAAATAAAGCAATTAAGCACAATTTAATTGTGGTACGAGTATTAACATTAATTTGATCCATAAAATCTGCTTCTGGAACCACAACTACAATTAACCAATCTAAATTNTACCATTTGCAGCAGGTCATTTCAGTTATCAGTTAACAGTTAACTGATAACAGTACCTCTCGCTAAACCCAGAGGCTTGAAATACTGAAAATTATGCCGAAAAATTATCAACATTTTCTGCTTTTATTCTTGTAACTTCCTGTTCTTTCAAACTAAATGGTTTTTGGGAAGTAGAAGAAGCAACTAACAATCCAGAACGTTCCATAATAAAAGTTTGACCTGATTCACCAATTTTTAAACTTTGGAGAAATTCTCTGATGTGAGAAAGAACAAAATCAACCCCAACTACTCCTATTAATTGATTATTATTTTGATAAATAGGTTGAACTAAAGTTACTTTAAGTCTCAGTTCTTTAAAGTCAGCATAAATATCACTCCAAGTTGCTTTCTTTGCCTCGACTGCATTTTTATACCAAGGTCTAATTCTAGGGTCATAATCATTGCCAATTTCTAATAATTCTGTAGGGTTTCCCTGACTATCAATTCCAAGACTATGAAACTTTCCTTTTGTAGATTTACCAGCTCTACCAATTTCCCATTGATTATTATTTTGAAATCCTAAACCAATAAATTCTCCCTCAGCGCCACCAAAATAAATTGCAGAAACATTAACTGAATCAAATAAAAATCTTTGCCCCCAAAATTGCTGAGTTAAACTAGCTGTATCCTGAATATTCAAATGACCTAAATTAATTGCATTTTGATTAATTTGAGCAATAACACGAGGCGCTTCTAAATAATTTTTCAATGTATCCTGAATCCGGCTACTAACTTCATTTCTTAATTGAGTTGTGACTTCATTAACTGCTTGCTGGCCATTGCGTAGAGAGAGCCATCCTGTTAAACCTACTGCCCCAAAAATTTGAACGACGAAAGGTACTATTAAAATAGCTCGTAGAGGTATGTGTCTGCTCACTTTGATAGGGGAGTTAATAAACTTTGTGGGAGCCGAATTTATATTAATGGCCATAGGATTTGATGACTACCACCTGATTTTACTTGGTCTGTTTAATTGTATAGCGCGTAGCGCTAGGGAATAGGGAATAGGGAATAGGGAATAGTAAAGTGTTAAAGGGTTTTTCCTGCGGAAATGCTCCGCAAACAGGATGTATAAATTTCCTAACCTTAATGCGTAGCGCTATAATTTCCCAGTTTTTTTGATTTCCAGTTCTAGGAAAGATGGAGAATAATAGCTGTAATTTTTTTATAGTTTGCGAGGGTTGTTATTAGTTTTCAGTAAAACTAGAAATTTTAATTATACCACACAAAGTATTTTTACTGTAGTACAATAACTGTTTGTGTTGTTAGAGAAAGTTATATAGCAATTTTTTTGTTGAAATTTTGAGGTGATTAGTATGTATATTTCCAAATTTCAGATATTGAATTATAAGTCGTTTCGAGATTCTGGTTGGTTAGAGTTTCAGCCAGGTATTAATATTATTG
>NZ_LGSU01000324.1 GCF_002260545.1 Hydrocoleum sp. CS-953
GTAATAGAAGGATTGACTAAAAGGATTTTTTTTTCTTTTTTATCCATGAATGGAGAGGCTTTATACCTTAATTTTTCGGTAATTAATTTTGCATAGGAACTTAGTTACTCCCTAATATTTATAAGTATTCAACCAAACAATCTCTTATTCCTTTCCTTATAAATTACTCCTTTGTAGTTGACTAATTATCTAGGAAATAAGAAAACCAATAATTGCCACGACCTCCATCAAATTTTCCCCTCCGAATATCTGAGATTTTCCATCACTATAATTTGAGATAAGGAGTCAGAGGAAAACCAGAATAAATAATCACTTCCTCAACTTGCCAAAAATAAATTTGTTCCCTAAAATTTCCCTAACCATTTTCATCAGTATTCAAATCAAAATCATATAATTTTTTCTAAGTTCCGACTTTGTAGTTGACTAATTATCTAGGAAATAAGAAAACCAATCATTGCCACGACCTCCATCAAATTTTCCCCTGTGAATATCTGAGATTTTCCATCACCAGAATTTGAGATAAGGAGTCAGAGCAAAACCAGAATAAATAATCACTTCCTCAACTTGCCAAAAATAAATTTGTTCCCTAAAATTTCCCTGACTATTTTCATCAGTATTCAAATCAAAATCATATAATTCCTTCTGAGTTCCTGCTTTTTAGTTAACTAATTATCTAGGAAATAAGAAAACCAATCATTGCCACGATCTCCATCAAATTTTCCCCTGTGAATATCTGAGATTTTCCATCACCAGAATTTGACATTAGGAGTCAGAGCAAAACCACAATAAACAATCACTTCCTCAACTTGCCAAAAAGAAATTTCAGGGAACAAAATTTCCCTGACTATTTTCATCATTAACTCTTTATTAGGGTAATAGCATTTCTCTGTAACAATGCACTTAATAATTATTCCTCAGACCTTATTACACTGACTATTCTCATCTTTATATATAAGTGCAACTTCATAAATAAATGGTATAACTAACCGTCGCTAAAATATAAACAGGCATCAAGTCAATAAGTTCCTGTTTTATTTGACTTTTTTATTTCTACTTTTTGCTTATTATTGCTGACCGAAAAATTTGGGTCTCAAGCCTCCTGTTTTAAGGGTATAAAAAAAGAATATTCCAGATTTTCTTGCCTCGTGATTCAACAGGAGGTACTGATAACTGATAACTGATAACTGATAACTGAAATGACTACTTACTTTTGATTCATTACTTATTATCTACTAAATAAGAACACCAATCACTCCAACTGCCTGCATAAAGTTTTCCAGTATTAATACCCGCCATTTTTAACGACCATAAATTTACACAAGCAGTCACACCAGAACCACAATAAACAATAACTTCCTCAGAATTTTTGACCTGTTCCCAACGAGAAACTTGTTCCGAAACTTTAGCATTACTATTTTCATCAGTAACTTGTTTCCAAGGATAATTAACTGCCCCTGGAATATGACCAGCAATAGGGTCAATAGGTTCATGCTTTCCTAAGTAGCGATCGCTATCTCGCGAGTCAACTAAGACTACTTCTGGTAAATCTTTTCTAGCTTTAACTGTTTCTATATCTACCACCATTTTTGATTGAATTTGAGGTTCAAAAAAACCTAACTTTTGAGTGGAAATTTCATTTGTAACTGGATATTCTTTTTGCCATCCAGAAAAACCACCATCCAATAGAGCAACTTTTTCATGGCCCATATATGTTAATAACCACCATAAACGGGAGGCAAAAGCAAAGCGAGAATCATCATAAGCTACAATTAGAGTTTCTTGGTATTTAACACCTATAGTTGCTAATTTTTCAGCTAGTTTATTAAGGTCAGGTAATGGATGACGTCCACCATGTTTTTCTACAGGTTTAGAAAGGTCTTGGTTGAGGTCTAAATAGAATGCACCAGGGATATGACTTTCTTGATATTGTTTGTTGCCTAATTCTGGGTCTGCTAAGGAAAAACGGCAGTCAATAATAATTAGGTTTGGGTCATTAAGATGGTTTGCCAACCACTTAGGAGAAATAAGGAGATTTGTGTTAGTCATGTTTAAGTTAAATTAGGTTTTCTTCTGTTGGTAATACTTGAGGATAAGTTGTACCAGTATTGGGAGTTTGTGATGATTGCTTGACCAACATTTTGCCAATAAAAACAACTAAAGCCATAAACAATATTATCACTACTATCGCTAAAGTCATCTGACTCATTCTGAGATTATTCAAACCTTGATTTTTGATACTATTAATTTTTGACTTTGAATAAAATCCATTTTGTTGATTATCAGAAAAACTGGTCAAGTTTAAATCAGATAAGGAAGTTAATTCTAAATCAAATTCTTGACCCCAAGTAGCATAATCATCAATGTATCTTTTGAACAATAATTTTACTCTTTTAATTGACTCTGGTGCTAATTCTATTAATTGATTCCGAACTATACCTATAGTAGAACTTCTATCTGGCAATTCATCAGATTCTAGGAGTATGTGTAACCAACTATTTAGTACACTAGCTTTTGCATTAATACCTTCAGGATGTAATTTACTATTTAATAGGGTAGCTATCGCTTTAGAATTTCCTTTTTTGGCAAGCTGAATAAATCTATACTGAACCATGATTAATTACCTTTTTTTATTAATTGATTCCGAACTATACCTATAGTAGAACTTCTATCTGGCAATTCATCAGATTCTAGGAGTATGTGTAACCAACTATTTAGTACACTAGCTTTTGCATTAATACCTTCAGG
>NZ_LGSU01000325.1 GCF_002260545.1 Hydrocoleum sp. CS-953
GTTAGATGAAAACATTGACGTATTTACCGCTCATAAAGAGAGTTTGGGATTTGTTTGGGCTTGAAATTTGCTAAAGTCCCGTTATCCATTAATAAATAATCCATCCAAACGAAATGCTAATTGTTTGATTTCACGGGAAGTAAATTCGTAATTATTAGCTTCCGGTTCTGAAATACCAATTAATTCAAAAAAGCTCGGTGGAAATGTGAGAAATAGTTCATAAAAAATACTGTCTGTTTTCACGCTTTGTTGTGATTTTTTAGACTTGTAGTAGACTGTTTAATCTAAAATAGTGCATTGGGGAATCAGGGGAGCTAGGGGCGAGTTTATTCCAATAATTAATAATTAATAATTAATAATTACCTCTTGTTGAAACCGAGAGATAGTAGGCGAGTACGGAAATCTTTCATTATTCATTATCCATTATTCATTATTCATTATTCATTAATTTCAAACCCGCCCCTACTATTGCATGATTGAAGGTGTATTATTCCAGTGGGTTGGGTTGACGCAGAAAACTCAACAGATATACTCCCAAAAACTGTCATTCATAATGACAATTGTCTACTTTATTGTCAAATTGGCGGGAGTTTTTTTCTGAAAGTATAATTCTATCCTTATTGGCCTAAATTTTTTCTTAATTTTCTTTTTCCGGTTAATTTAATATGCTAACTTAATTTAGCAAGTTGCTGCTTTCTACCTCTCAATCTTAAGATAATGAAACTCTCTAACTCCTTTATTCGTAAATGGCGTTTTTTGCTACTGTTATTCGTGGCTTTATTGGTAGTAAATTTGGGTCATGTTCAAGCTTCTGAGAAGTCACCTCCAGAAGACTGGCAACTCAAGGGAATGTTGGCAGCTTTGGATGATTCTGACACTGATGTTTGGGGTGAGGCTGTCAAAAAAATGTCTGAATATGACCTTGAGTCTCCTGTTAATATCCCCTCAGAGCGGATAGAACAAATTGGCAAATTGTTGAGGGATCAAGATTCAGATATCCGTCGTGCAGCAATAACAGCAGTGGGTGAGATGGGGGCGCAAGCTAAAGAATTGATTCCCCAGTTGCTACAGTTGTTCAGGGATGAAAATTGGCGTGTCGTTATGGCAGCAGCAAAAGCAGTGGGTAATCTTGACTCGGAAGCGCAAGAATTGATTCCCCAGTTGCAGCAGTTATTGCAAGATAAAAATTGGCGTGTCCGTGCTGCAGCAATAACGGCAGTCGGTGAGATGGAGTCAGAGGCTAAACAATTTATTCCCCAGTTGCAGCAGTTGTTGCAAGATAACAATTCGGATGTGCTGAGAGCAGCAGCACCAGCAGTTGGTAATCTAAAGTGGGAGGCTAAACAATTGATTCCCCAGTTGCAGCAGTTGTTGCAAGATAACAATTCGGATGTCCGTTATGCAGCAGTAATAATAGTGGATGAGATGAAGTCGGAAGGGAAAGAATTGATTCCCCAGTTGCAGCAGTTGTTCAGCGATCGACATTCGGAGGTTCGTTATGTAGCAGTAACAGCAATGGGTGATATGGGATGGGATGCTGTAGAATTTATTCCTCAACTACTGAAGTTGTCAAAGGATAGAGATAGACGAGTCCGTTTTGCAGTAATAAAGGCAGTGGGTGAGATAGAATGGGAAGCCCAAATATTTATTCCTGAGTTGCAGGAGCTGTTCAAAGATGAAGATGTGGGTGTTCGTAGAGCAGCAGCAAGAGCAATGGGTGAGATGAGGTCGGAGACTGCTAAACAGTTTATTCGTGAATTGGAGGAGTTGCTAAAGGATGAAGATGAGCGTGTTCGTGCTGCAGCAGCAAGGGCAGTCGGCAATTTGGGGTCGGAGGCTAAACAATTTATGCCCGAGTTGCAGGAGTTGTTCGGCGATCAAGATGAGCGTGTTCGTGCTGCAGCAGCAAGAGCAGTGGGCAATTTGGGTGCGGAGGCGAAAGAATTGATGCCTCAGTTGCAGCAGTTATTCAGGGATGAAGATGAGTTTGTTCGTAAAGAAGCAGCATCGGTAGTGGGCAATTTGGGGTCGGAGGCTAAACAATTTGTTCCCCAGTTGCAGCAGTTATTCGGCGATGAAGATGAGCGTGTTCGTGCTGAAGCAGTAAGGGCAGTCGGTAATATCGGTTCAGAGGCTAAAGAATTAATGCCCCAATTGTTGCAGTTGTTAAAGGATAAAGATTCAGAGGTTCGTGAAGCAACAGTAAAGTCACTAGGTGAGATGGGAAAATTTAATACTCAGCAGATTTTACAAATTTTGAATGCAACTCATAGAAACAGAGATCAAGAAGTAGAACTTCGTTTTCTCGCTTACTTTACAACTGGAGGAGACTCTAATAGCATTACTTTAATTCAATGGTTGGGTTCACCAAAACGATATCCTAATCAAATAGATAATTTTGGCGAGGAACGATCTGTTAGCAGAGAAGAGGGCAAAAAAGTTTTGGAGATTTTTGCTGATGCTTGGACAGACACTCAAAATCTAGAATACCTGCGCCCTGAATTGAAAGCACAGATTAAAAAATTGGTGAAAAAGGTGAATTGGGAACCAGAAGATATTTCTTTACTTGAGAGACACTACAACAAGATCCAAAATAAAGACATCAAAGCTAAGATAGATGCCTTGCAAAAAATACAATGATTTTTCTAAAAATTTGGTTTATTTCAAATTACTTAGGACTTATACCATTTATCAAAAACTTTATCTATTTCAGAGTAGGGAAGTAGGGGAGTAGGGGAGTAGGGGAG
>NZ_LGSU01000326.1 GCF_002260545.1 Hydrocoleum sp. CS-953
ATATAAGCTATATAGGGATTTGAAAGTTACAAAAATTAATTTTTTTCAACAAAATTTAAAACTACCTAAACCAATTCACTAAAATTTTACCCAAAAATTTCAACTTCTTCCTTTTGTGCATCTACTTCCAAAAATATTTGTTATTTCATCAAATTTTCAGAAAAATATATTGACTACTATAGATTTTATCCTGACTCCTTTGGAAGTGCAGAATGTAGGTTTAACGATTATTATAGTAGACGCCAGGTTGGTCAGGACATTCTCTCACCTCTCATCTCAAGTCTGATTAATTAGGGCTGGCTGATTAATGCTAAAACCCTTTACCTGTAAAGGCTTTAACTTTCTGAGATTCCCAAAAACTGCCCTTGTTTCAGCTTTTCACAATCAAAAAGTTAGCATAAAAGGCAGACAAGGACAGAAAAATTGAAGGACAATTCTTACCGAAAAACCAGGGTTGAAAGCCTCTCCTTTAAAGGAGAAAAAAGCGGTCGTTTTCGGCGCTTGAGCCGACATGTTTGCGGAGCATTCCGTAGGAAAGCGTCCCGGAGGGAACGGTCTTCCGAAGAGTGCAGAGCCGCTCCGCTTTATATGTTGCGGAGCAAAACGCCATATCCAATCGACCAAGAGAAGAAAAAAATTTCCCTTTTAACCAATCCTCCTCTTTTCAAGAAGAGGTAATTATTAATTGTTAATTGTTAATTATTAATTATTAATTATTAATTATTAATTATTAATTATTGAATCCTACCTCCCCTAAAATTCTCCGTTTCTACTAACTCCTAACTCCTGAGGACTGACTCCTACCCCTACTATAGAGATGAGAAAGAGCAACCCTAAACCCCACGGACTTATACCTACCCCTAGGATTTTTGTAATTTCGATTTGCACTACGACAACCCCTGGGATAGTTTAACCACCCACCACCTCTCAAAACTCTGTAGGCATAATTCCCATCTTTTTCCCATACACTACCATCCGAAGGGGCATCCCCATAATTATCATGCCAGGGATCGGCGCACCATTCCCAGACATTGCCATGAAAATCATATAACCCAAAAGCATTGGCAGAAAAACTACCTAAATCTGTTGTTTGCTCATAATAATTTTGTTCCAATGTACAAGCAAAAGCATCTTGGAAATTATAGCTAGCTAGCTCAGGTGTCAGAATATTTCCAAAGTGAAATAATGTAGTTGTCCCACCTCGACAAGCATATTCCCATTCTGCCTCTGATAGTAACCGATAAGCTCTTCCTGTCTGAGCAGATAGACGACTACAAAATTCAATTGCATCATACCAAGATACCATTTCTACTGGTCTATTTTCTCCTTTAAAGTTAGCAGGATTTTTTCCCATAATTACTTGCCATTGTGCTTGAGTAATAGGATATTTACTAATAAATAAAGGTGCTATTGTGACTGGATGTTGAGGAGTTTCTGTTTCCCATTTTTCTGTTGCTGTTTCTGGGGAACCCATCCAGAAACTATTGCCGGGAATAGATACCATTTCTAGGATAATATTATCACCAATATTTTCAATGAATTGTTGAGCTTCTCCTTGTTCTTTTATAGTCTCAGATATTTCATACCTAGAGCTAATTTTGATTGTTAAAACTTCAAATTTAAAAGTTTGCAATTCTGGTTCGGTACTCGCATCAACAGTTACTAATTCTGTACTAGAATCAAAAGTTATTAATTCTGGAGGAATGTCAGTAATTATTGGCAAAGTAGGTGGCAAGGTTGAAAGTACATTAGTCGTGAAAAATTCTTGTGGTTGTGATAATAAAGTTAACCATTCAACAACAAACTTAGGGCGTTCTTCCGGTTCTAATTTCATCCCTCTAATAATTGCATTATTTACCGAATCACTAATTTTTGAATTATATTCTTTTGGTGCTATTAATGGTATTTTTCCTTCCTGTCTAATTTTTGCAGGTGTCGGCATTTCACCTGTTAATAAAACATATAAAGTAGCAGCTAAAGCATAAATATCAGTAAAAGCTCCCCGTTTTGCTCGTCTTTCATACTGTTCAATTGGAGCAAAATATAATGTACTATCTGTTGTATGGCTTTGTACACTACCACTATCAAATTCTCGCGCCAAACCAAAATCAATTAATACCGCTTCTAAAGTATTCCGGCGAAGAATAATATTTTGAGGTTTAACATCGCGATGCAAAAATCCTTGGTTATGTACAAAAATTAGTGATTCTCCTACTTGTTTAATAATGTGTATTGCTTCACTTTCTGATATAACTCCCCCTTGCTCTTCACGATAAATTCCTAAATCATCTCCATCTATATATTCCATCACCATACACCATAATTTATTTTCTTTAAAAAGGCGATGAACTTCTACAACATTAGGATGATGACATTTTGCTAAACATAAAGCTTCATTTAAAAAATTTTCTTGGAGTTTATCAAAATTTGGTTTTCTTTGGACTCGATAATTGAGAGTTTTAATAGCAACTAATTGATTAGAGTTTTGTTCCAAAGCACGATAAGTAGTACCAAAACCTCCAATACCAAGGAGGTCTTGAATTATATATTTATTATCTTGTAGTTGTTTACCTGACTTCCAGTATTTCATATTTAGGGAATAGGGATTAATTAATAATGGATAATTGATAATGGATAATTGATAATTAATAATTACCTCATGTAAAACCATAACGGAATTGAATATCAGGAAATATATTAGCACTTTTTTTATCTAGGAAATAGAAGGCTTTAAACCTTGATTTTTC
>NZ_LGSU01000327.1 GCF_002260545.1 Hydrocoleum sp. CS-953
GAATATCTGTCCATCTACTACTAGACCTATCCCAAATATTTCGGTGCGTTACACTTCACTTTTCATGTCGCGAAGCGTTAACGGAGTTATGCGACAGCAAAACGCACTCTACTAGATCGATATGTCTATTTTTTAATTGAAGCTATAGTTAAATTATCAAGTTATATTATAATCAATAAAACTTAGGTTACACCAAAATAAATTACTATTACTATACCATATGAAAGTTTATCAGCACTAGAAATAACTCCCGAAAAATTGAGTGTATAAATTCGTTTAATAGCTGCAATTAAATCTTATGAAATGGGTAGACTTTCTATAGCTGCTGCAGCAGTTTTTGCTGGTATTCCCAAAGTTTTATTTTTAACCAAATTAGGGGATTATGCTGTTAATACTTTTAAACTAACTGAAGCTGAATTAATTGAGGATTTAGCTAATGCCTAGTTTCTCCTAACTACTCTCTCCTCCCCTACTCCCCTACTCCCCTACTCCTTCCTCAAATCCTGCTACTTCAGATAAAGTATAAAGCGGTCTACCTTTTACTTCTTCATAAATACGTCCGATATATTCTCCTAATATTCCAATACTTACTAATTGTACGGCTCCTAAAAAGAAGATTGCCATCATAATTGTTGCTAAACCTGTTAATGGTGAATCTGGATAAAAAATCCGCCAATATAATACTAAACAAGCCATTAATAAAGCTACGCAAGCAGCAAATAATCCTACATAAGTAGACAGTCGTAAAGGTACTTTAGAAAAAGATACTAAACCATTAATTGCTAAGGCTAAAGATTTGGCAAAAGTATATTGAATATCTCCAGCAAAACGAGGTTCTCTTTCAAATTTTATTGCCGTTTGTGGAAAACCTACCCATGCTCTTAAACCCCTAATATAACGATTAGTTTCTGGCATTTTATTCAACACATCTACTACAGCTCTATCCATCAAACAAAAGTCACCAGTATCAATAGGAATTTCCACATCTGCTAAATGTCTTAAAATGCGATAATAAACAAAAGCAGGCAACTTTTTTAACCAACTTTCTTGATGTCTTTTTGTGCGTTGAGCATAGACAACTTGATAACCTTGTCGCCACTTTTCTATTAAGTCGGGAATTAATTCTGGCGGATCTTGTAAATCTCCATCTAAGACTACAATAACCTCTCCCCTAGCAAAATTTAAACCAGCAGTAACAGCAACTTGATGTCCGAAATTACGAGCAAAACTTAAATAACAAATTCGAGAGTCTTGTTGATGCAATTCTCGGAGAATTTGGAGAGAGCGATCGCGACTACCATCGTTAATCAATATTAGTTCTACATCTCCATCCATTCTATTCATTATTGTACTGATGCGTCGATATAATTCTGGGAGATTTTTCTCTTCATTATAAATAGGAATTACTAAAGAATATTTCATTTGGGGATGATTAATTGTAATATTGTGGTAGACTGACATATCTAAGATTGTGTGTTACATCATGTCCGGTTGAATAGTTATAAATAAAAAGGGAGGAGTCAGGAGTCGTAGGGGCGTTTCATGTCGCTCCGCGAAACGGTCGTTAGCTTCGCATAACTATCGTTAACGCCCGTACAGGAGTCAGGAGGGAAGAGGGGAGAAAAAAAGTATATGCATGAGAAAGTTTTTTGGTCGCGCACCTCGGAACGGAGTTCTATCACGCTCTTATCCGGACATGATAATCATTGGGGGGCGGGTTTATCTAATTTTAGGTTTAGCTTCGTTAATTTAACGGGGAAACCCGCCCCTACTATTGCACTATTTAAGGTGTGTCAGTCTAGTAGGTTGGGTTCAGCGCCAGCACAACCCAACGGATGTCTAGAAAAAAACTTAGAGATGTTGGGTTGAATAACGAAACCCAACTTACATTTTTCTCTATTCTATGAAAAATATTATGATATCAAATAATCTATGGAAAACTAATCAACATTTAGCAACAGCTTGTTTATCTCATCCTTTTGTACAAGGAATTGCTGACGGTACGTTGCCTCAGAAAAGTTTTGCCTATTATGTGGGGCAAGATGCTTTTTTCCTGAGAGCATTTGCCCGTGCTTACAGTATTGCTGCTGCTAAGTCTCCTGAATGGAAAACATTTGAATTGTTTCATACTCTTGTAGGTGGGGTGAAAGAGGAATTAGAATTGCATCAAAGCTATGCTGCTAAATGGGGAGTAAATTTAGAAAATATTACTCCTGGGTTTGCTACACGGCGTTACACAGATTTTTTATTAGCGACTGCTTGGGGTAATAATATTGGGGCGATCGCTACAGCAATGACACCTTGTATGCGACTCTATGCTTTTTTAGGGCAACAGTTAGCTACACCGGAAATCCCAGAGCATCAATATTCTGATTGGATTTGTACTTACAGCAGTCAGGAATTTGAACACTTAGCGCAAAAGTTAGAGAAAGTGATAAACAGTTACGCAGACAATATTCAAGAAGTAGAATCAATTTACTGTTATGCTATGCTCTGCGAACGAGATTTTTTTGAAGCAGCTTGGGAAATCAGAATTTAGAATTTAGAATTCTGAATTTAGAATTCTGAATTTAGAAGTTACAGCGGTTTTCATTTCGCTAGACTACAGTAAGCATTAACCATGATTAGTCAGTACATTGTTTTGGTTGTAACGTGAAATCATCAATCTGAAAAGCGCTGTAAATTAACTGCGACTATACTTGACAGTACCCATACTTTCCCTACTCCCCCTCTCCCCCACTCCTTACTCCCCTACTC
>NZ_LGSU01000328.1 GCF_002260545.1 Hydrocoleum sp. CS-953
CATAGATACCTTAGTTTAAACAATAAATAAAATTAGTTTCTAATCTTATCATACAAAAAGAATATATAATACGATTTATAAAAAAATCTTTTTATCTAATCCTTTTCTTTTTGAGAAGAGGCAATTATTAATTATTAATTTGGTTCACAGACTAACACAGTTCCCTTTTCTCCTTGTGTAATGTGAAGTTTATCATCTAATCTAGATACAGCACTTCTAAACTACTTTTAGGCGATCGCTTCATTTCTAATAATTTAGAATGCGCGAATTACCTCTCCTTGAAAACGGATAGGATTGACGAACAGGAAAATTTTTATTTATTATCTCCTTAAAAGGGGAGGCTTGAAACCAGAATATTTCGGTATAGCGCTACGCGCTAGGGAATAGGGAATAGGGAACAGGGAACAGTAGACTGTTAAAGGGTTCCATGATTTATAACTGCCCTAACCTGAATGGGTAGTGCTATAAAATAAATTTATCCTGTTTCTGTATTCATGCCTTGCTACTAACCCAAACATCAACTTTAACAAGACTGAATTTTAAGATTAATAAAGTGCTGTTAATTCGATATTTTTTGGTTAGAAAAAAGGAAGAGGAATTATTATTTTTCCCTCTTCCTGATCAGCGATAATTGAAGTATTAATGTACTTTGCTATCTTTCTCTAATTTTCAGTCTCAAAAGCCAATGACTATGATTTTACCATACTAAAAGTATAGTTATTACTCACCACCACCATCGCCACCACCATCACCACAACTATCACCACCACTGTCACCATAGCTACTACCACCACCATCACCATAGCTACTACCACCACCATCACCATAGCTACTACCACCACCAAAACTATCACTATCATAGCTTCCATAGCTACTACCACCACCAAAACTATGATAGTCATAGTTTCCATAGCTACTGCTACTATTTCTACTGTTACTGTAAGAGCTACTTCTATTATAACCACTGTAAGAGCTACGACTGGTATTAGTCGATCTATTGCCAGTAGTTCTATAATTGCTACTGCGACTAATATAGGTGGTTTTCGGACTCATCTGGGTTTTTGGCAGAATTTTGAATATCCTCCAAAATATCCATATCACTAAGATACCCATGAAGATACCTATAACTATGAAGATACAACTAACAATACCTGCGGTAGAAGCTTTACCTAACTGATATTTCTCTGTTTTCAGGGATGTTACTAATTCTTTTGTACCTGCAACTACACCACTTTCAAAGTTTCCTGACTTAAATTCAGGGATAATTTTACTGTCGATAATATTAGAAACCGTGGCATTTGGTAAAGTTTCCTGTATTCCCTTACCAGTTTCTATTTCCACACGGCGATCGCCTATAGAAACTAAAAACAGCACACCATTATCTTGACCCTTTTTACCAATTCCCCAATAATGAAACAACTTAGTCGCCAATTCTTTGGGAGTTGCTGTGGGTTGAGTTTCTGGCACAGTCACAACAGCAATTTCTGCTCCATTTTTGGCTTCTAAGTCGGAAATCATTTGGTTAAGTTGAGTTTCTGTACTTGGACTGAGAATTTCCGCCATATCTGTCACCCAACCATGATAGTCTTGTCGGGGGTTTGATACTTGTTGTACCGTTAGAGCAAAACTGGGCAAAGGATGTATTAGCCAAGTTTGGACTAGAAAAATTATCAACAAGGTACATCTCAAGATAATTAAAGGAAAATTCATAATTTCTACCTCTTGGAGAAACAAGAAAATGTTCGCTATTAATTACTCAGATGCAATTGATTAATTTATGATTTTTAGAGTGGCCAGTTTGCTGATAATCTTGGTATTTCTAGCTCTAGATGGCTCTTAGTTTTTTCTCGCCTTCAAATCTGTAGTAAAATCTTCATGGAGTCGTAATGATGTAACCTCGATCTTCACATATTTAGGACTTAGGCAAAGACCATGTGTATAGCATTCAACAATAGTTATAATTTTTTAACTCTATATGTAGTACCTCTGCGTAAGTCCTGATATTGTCCCAATTTTTTCACAATTGGTAAATCCATAATTATGACGATGGAGGACTACCAGATTTACTTGTCCTGTTAAGTAATGGTAAAGAAAAGATATATATTTTAACTAGCTATTAGCTTTTCCTTACGGAATGCTGCGCTTGCCAGCATTTAGCAGGAGCGCTAAAATCCGAGGGTTTAAGTCCCTCACAAGAGCTTGAAAAATTAGTGGTGCGCCTTTTATGGGGGATTCAAACACCCATTATACACAGTGAAAAGCTGATAGCTGACTGCTGACCGCTGACTGCTGACTGCTACGTCAATTTCTTCCCACACTCCACACACTACCCACACTTTCTCTACCATTACTATGCACCACCCCAGATTTTTTTGTGCCTTCTTACCGAGACTATTTTTTTGTAAAATTAACTACTAAATTTTTAATTCATTACTATGCACCACCCCAGATTTTTTTGTAAAATTAACTACTAAATTTTTAATCCAATCTACAAATACCGAAAAATATCACAATAGGAAAAACTCTTAATTATACACGATATTTTTGAGGATTAAGTGAAATTAGATCATAAATAAACAAAATAACACAGAAACTTTAAAAAACGGCTGAAATTTGTGAAGATTTGGTAAAGCTGAGTATTTTACTCTACCACCTTCAATGCACCTCTTTTAAAATAGAGTTGTTGGGAAATAAGGTAAAATGGTTCAAGCAGAAATTGGCCAGAAGAATGCTAAATATTGAACGAGCCTTAAAACA
>NZ_LGSU01000329.1 GCF_002260545.1 Hydrocoleum sp. CS-953
CCACTTAGCTCAGTATAATTAATCCCTTTAATTCGGTCACGAATAGCATCAAATTCTAGAGGATTTACCATATATATAAAAGGTAATTCTTCAGCAATAATTTGTTGTGCTTGACCATAAAATTCTTTGCGTTTATCTTCATCTAATACTTGAGATGCTTGAATATAAAGATCGTCTATTTCTTGTTCCCAATCATTTACTTTCCAGCCTTTTATTTCTTCCTCTCCCGGTTGAGGTCCTTGATTAAAAGTGTGTAATCTACCATTTACAGACCAAATATTATAACCACCATGAGGTTCAATACTTCCTCCTGTAAAACCTCCCAGATAAGCATCCCAATCTCTAGATAAAGAGAGTTTTCTTACATAAGTATTAAAGCTGAGAAATTGCATATTTATTTTAATACCTAATTTCCCTAAATCTTGATTGATTTGTGTTGCCATTTGTTCTCTGACTTTTCTACCCGCACTTGATAATAAAGTAAATTCTACTTTGTTACCTTCACTATCTAATAACTCATCATTTTGATTATATTTAAAACCTGCACTAAGTAAAAGTTTTTTAGCTTTTTCGGGGTCGTAATTATAAATTTTTAAACCTTCTTCTGGGGATAAATAGAAAGGACTTGTTACAGGAATTGGAGAATACTGAGGCGCACCTAATCCACGGTATATATTATTTGTCATTGCCTCTCTATTAATCCCATAGGCGATCGCCTGTCTAAAAGCTTTTTTATTAAACCATCCAGATTTAATCGGGTCTACAAATGGTTCGCCTTCAGCATTTTTTGCCTGATTTATATTAAAACAAATAAAGCTAGAAGTAGTTTCCGGACCACCATTATATATAGTATATTGCCCTCGTTTTTCTTCTCGTTTCAACAGAGTAAACATTTCTGGTACTACTGAAATAGTGTCTAGTTCTCCAGAGCGAAAATTTAACAGTTGATTATCTGTATTTTCGATAACTTGCCAAACAATATTTTCAATAAAAGGCAGATTATTTCCCTGGTCATCTTTGCGCCAATAAAAAGGATTTTTTTCTAAAATAATTCGTTGATTTGGAGTATAACTTTTGATGCGATACATTCCATTTCCAACAATTTCTGTGACTGGAGTATCGGTTCCCCATTTTGTTAGATAGTTTAATTCTCCTTCTGAATTAGTAGTACGAACTGATTCTTTTAAAGCATGAGCAGGTAGAATAGGTAATCCTCCAGCATATCTGACAAAAGGAGCAAAAGGTTCGGGTGTGGAAAATTCTACACGGAGATTATCGATTTTCTTTACTGTTGGTAAAGCACCACTTTGACCGATTCTAAGAATGTCTTTAAAGCTGCTAGGAATTTTGTCGTTGAGATATATTTCGTTGTAGGAAAATACCACATCATCAACAGTTAAAGGTTTTCCATCCGACCACTTCAAATCTTCTTGTAAAGTAATAACTATTGTTTGTCCGTCTTCGGAAACTTCCCAAGATTCAGCTAATGCTGGTTCTAATTCTCCTGTTACACCATTTTCAATAATTAAGCCGTCATAAATATAACCAAAAACACTATATGCTGACTGATTTAATGGATAGTTAAAAGTAGAAGCATCGCTTGGGGTAGAAACTACGATACGAGATTGATAATTTGATGTTGCTGGTCTACAAGCGCTGAGGAAAAATATTAAAATAGCTGTGAATAAAATTGTTAGTTTACGATAATATTTTTTGGGGGAATTAAATTTAATCATATCTAGATAACTGATATATTCGCAAGTTGATTATACCAAATAAAATAAAGATATTTCTGTTGTGAGCAAATAAATTTATTTATAAGTATTTAACTAGGTATGATATAGGGTTTCTCAGAGTTATAAGGTACATCTCTTTTTATTTTTATTCTCAGGACTTACGCAAAGAAACCCGGTTTCTACGGTAAATCATTGTTTTTGACAATAAACATCTACGAGAAACCCGGTTTCTGGGTTTGCATGGCTTTAGTCCTGATTCTATTCCCTGTTCCCTAGAGCCTAGAATTTTGTACCTCACAACCATGGGAATTGCTAGGCTTTGTTGCATGAAAGTAGCGATAGAACATCCGTTCCGCTGCGCGACCGAACATTTGTTCAGCTTTACTACGCACATGGAAAGCAGAGCATGACCTCAGGAAAACGCGGAGCAAATGTAGTAGCTATATTGCTCTCTTTTCTGCTCTCTTTTCCGAGATTGATGTTTTCTTCATCTATTGGACAATAGTTGACGTTTTATTCATCTATTGGACAATAGTTACAGCAGTTTCCGCGCATTATGAAGTACAAGTGTGGCAGCTATATACTTTCATGCAACAAAGCCAAATTGCTATATAACTTCCAGAGATATTTGATCCGGCGTTGCTGAACAAAGGGATGAATCTTTCACTCCCCACACACCCCACACACCCCACACTAATTCATCCCACATATTGGGAGTTATATCATGTCCGCATCTGGATCACGAAGAGGCGATCGCTCTCCCTCAATTGGCAATGGCGATCGCCTCTTTATTTTGAATGAACTCAGCAAACTGTGGTAAGTTACTCATTTTTTAGTTTAGTCAATTAATAGGTTTGTATAATCGACTGATTAGCAATAATCATTAAAAACTTTTTATCATAATATGATAACTATTGCCTTTATATTAATAATTGTTTCAATTATAAGACAAATATTAAACTTTCTCCAAAGTATTTGACAAAGATTAATTTAGCTAGAATAATGAGCAACGAAAGAACTTAAAG
>NZ_LGSU01000033.1 GCF_002260545.1 Hydrocoleum sp. CS-953
ATCCCCTTTTTTTTCAAAATTTATTCTTTCTCTCCTAAATAACTGAAGCATTTTCCCTTCTTCCTTCTTCCTTCTTTCTTCTTCCTTTGAGTATTAAGTTTCAGAAGGAGAAGATTGATTAAGTAATGGAGTCAGATAAGCAACCAAAACGCCAATAAGAAAACCTGCAACATTACGAGTTAATGGCAACCAATCTGAAGTTCTNCCTTCTTCCTTCTTCCTTCTTTCTTCTTCCTTTGAGTATTAAGTTTCAGAAGGAGAAGATTGATTAAGTAATGGAGTCAGATAAGCAACCAAAACGCCAATAAGAAAACCTGCAACATTACGAGTTAATGGCAACCAATCTGAAGTTCTCGATACTACCGGACCAATTCCGAAAGCAATAAACAAAATTCCCCACAATGGAGAAAATATTAACGCCCACTGCCAAGAAAAGGCTTCGCCTGGTTTACGAGGTTGAGCAGCAAAGCCACAAATTACTCCACCAATAACTGATGTAACTAAAGTTAAAATCCACTGCTCCCGTGGTAAACCTGGTACAACGTTACAACCACCTTGACGTAAACAAGTTTTGATTGATTCTAATGATTGAATAATTGATTGGTCTTCACCTTGGTCTCGCACAAAAAATTGATTACCATAGCGAGTTTGCAACTCTACCCAGAATGTCCGGGGCAGAAATTCATAAAGAGCGCGACCTACATTAAAGTTCAGGATATTACCACCACGAGCGTCAGCTACTAACAAGACACTTTTATTATCAAGTCCCCAAAAATCTTTAACTGCTCTACCAGGAGTACGGTCGAATTGAGTTAAAACTCTAAGTTTCCAGCCAGTCTCTGTTTCAAATTGCTCTAAGTCTTTGGCTAGTAAGTTTTCTTGAATGTCAGTTAAGGATCTAGCTAGGTCAATTATTGGTGTTTGCTCTTCAGGTAGTAAATCTGGATTATCGTAGGCTTGAGCAACTGTTGGAGTTAGAGCAAAAGTGGATAATGCGAGGAAGATTGCTGTAATTGATACAAAAAGTTTTTTTGAAAAATTTTTTATCATTGTATGTTTAGTTTCAATCTAAAAGGTGGCCAATAAATGCTTGTATTAAAAAAGAAAGCAAAAAATCTCATATTTCTTTACATTTATTTACTTTAACTCACAATTCAACAAAGTGTGAAGTTAATCTTAATATTTTTGAGACTTTTGACTTGGCTATCTCGTCTTTTGTTAATACAAAATAGCCATTAATGATGTATAGAGGATAACAATTGTTTATTTTTTCTGGCCAACCAAAAGTGAGGGAGTAGGGAGTAGTTAGGGTTTGCTGAAAAAGTCTTTTTTAAGGAGTAGGGGAGCGGGGGAGTAGGGGAGTAGG
>NZ_LGSU01000330.1 GCF_002260545.1 Hydrocoleum sp. CS-953
CCCAAACGCTTTTAGCAATGGGATAGAGGGTGTTGTAGTTCACCCCGTTAAGGTAACACTTAATTAAAACTAAGTCAAGGAATATTTTTCTATAGATTTAGTAACTATAATGCACAGCATCAAAAGCTACAGTGCCAAACAAATTCTGAAAATTATGACTCAAATAGTTCAAGTTTGGCAATCAGAAAGATACGATCGCATTGTCAGAAATGACTTATAATTAACAAATATGTGGGAATATATTCGCCAAAATCCTGTGAAAGCAGGATTGTCAGATTCTCCAGAAGGTTATCCTTTTTTTTGGCAGGAAACAGATTTACAAATTTGATAGGAATTACATTAATATTAATCTTCAGTGGGGCGGGCATCCTGCCTGCATAAAAATATTAAGGAACAGGCAATATGTCTATTTCACAAACACAAAATATTTTCCCTGCCTGAAAATATCAGGAACGGGCAAGATGCCCATTCCACAGATACAAATACAAATACAAATACAAATACAACACATTTAAAATAGATATTGGCTATAACGAAGAATTTTGAGACTGAAACTTTTCAATAAGTATTCGAGTATAACTATTCAAAGGATAATCAAAAGCAGTTTCAGGAGTCACCCATTCCCATCGCACAATTTCTTCATTAGGAACAACATCTTCTGCATCGGATTTTGCCCAATAATTAACCATAATAAAATGAGCTTCCTTATAAAATTGTGAGTCCAGTATTGCCTCATGGAACATAGCAAAGCGAATATCATTTAACTTCAACCCCACTTCTTCCATAAACTCCCGCGCCAAAGCATTCTCTAAACTTTCTCCCCAGTCAACCTTTCCCCCAGGTACTCCCCATGTACCATTCCATTTTGTCGTCTCCACAATTAATATCCGATTGGAAGGCCCCTTAACTAAAGCACCAACTGTTACAAGTGGAAATTGTGGCTTAACTGCTGACTTTTCCATAATCTGTAAACTACCCGGCGCTTAAATTCTTTACAGCGCGGGCTTTTGGTAGCCCTAGAACTACTGCACAAGACAGGAATTCTGAACCTCTAGGCTGGTTTACACTCAACCCCAAAGCAGCTATATTTTTGGCACCATTATAATCAGCATCACCTTTCCACCCACAATTCAAGCAGTGGTAGTTTTTACCCTTTCTATATGTAGTTTCTTTTGTCGGACTTATATGCAAACATTTGTGGCAAGTAAGGCTTGTATATGCTGGATTAACTAATATTAATTTCACGCCATGTAACACACATTTATAAGCAAGAAATATTCTGAACTGATAAAAAGCCCAACTATTAGATAATCTTCTTTCTTTCCTGCTTCTTGGTTGCTGATTAGTTCTTTTTCTAATATTAGCTAAATCTTCTATGGCAATTGAATTCTTATTAGTCGCTGCTTTTTTGACTAAATAAGTTGTTATTTCGTGATTAACCTGTTTCTGAAAGCGTCGTTCTTTACCTGATAACCGTTGCTGTAGTTGCCGACATCTTCTCCGACTACTACGAGTGCCTTTAGATGCTTTTCTTTGTAGAACTGCTCTCATTTGATAATAATGATTTCTCTTAGAAGTTATATTTTTACCTGACCATGATTCACCTTCAGATGTTGAGGCTATATCTGTCCTGCCTAAATCAATTCCTATTATTTTATTTGTTGACTTTGGCTCAGGAACAATATGATTAACATGAATATTTATATAGTAAGTTCCATCATTTCTTTTAGTTAAGACTGCTGAAGTAGCCTTACTACCTTTTAATATTCCACGTTGATAATTACCTATTAATAACTCAAACTTTGTGCGCTTACTCAAAAGCTTTAAACTCACAATCCATTTCTTTGTATCTAAACTAAATGTTCTACTGTCGTAATCAACTGATGTTGGTGCAAAAGTTAATTCTTTTTTAATATGATTAGTTATAGAAGTTTTGCGATTAGAACATACTCGTCTAATGGCGTGAATTGTAGTTTGTGCTGATAACTGAAACTTTTCTCTAACTGTATCGTACATTAAAGATTGCATTGCCACATTATTTGTCAGTTTCTGATCACTATTGTTATGAACATACTGACAAGCATTAGCAAATATTTCCATGGTAGCATTCATTTCTTTTACTACTTCTGGGGAAACCTTCAATTTGCAGGATATAGTCGTTATCTGTTTCATTATTATACTATACTTCAAATTGTGAATAAAATCAATAGTGAAACAGATTTTTATTTATTTGTTCTCAAAAATTCCTCCCGACGCTGAATCAGATATTACAGCGCGGGACTCCTTNCATTAGCAAATATTTCCATGGTAGCATTCATTTCTTTTACTACTTCTGGGGAAACCTTCAATTTGCAGGATATAGTCGTTATCTGTTTCATTATTATACTATACTTCAAATTGTGAATAAAATCAATAGTGAAACAGATTTTTATTTATTTGTTCTCAAAAATTCCTCCCGACGCTGAATCAGATATTACAGCGCGGGACTCCTTTTTGAATTTAAGTTGAAGAATTTAGAATGTAGAATGTAGAATTGGTTAATCTTAAGAATGTAGAATTTAGGATTGGTTAATCAAAAATTCTACATTCTCAATAATGAGAGATACTTAACAAATCTGGTTGAATGATTGTTAATCATTTTAAGAATTTAGAATTGGTTAATCAAATAATTGTAAATTCTAATCCATTGAGAATTGGTTAATCAAATCAGGACTTACGCAGAGATACTATATATAGAGTCAAAAAACTATAACGTTTGAGTTTTAAACC
>NZ_LGSU01000331.1 GCF_002260545.1 Hydrocoleum sp. CS-953
TGAAAATTTTCTTCTATTGCGTATAGAGCAATAGTAGTTTCATTCCCTGAAGCTCCCGGAGGTGGATGATGAAAATTTTCTTCTATTGCCTATGGAGCAATAGTCGTTTCATTCCCTGAAGCTCACGAAGTTGGATGATGAAATTTTTCTCTCCTTTATTATTGCGACCTACGCAATAGTAGTTTCATTTTCTTAAGCACTCCTAGATGGAGGATGAAATTTTTTTCTATTGCGACCTACGCAATAGTAGTTTCATTTCCTGAAATACTTTGAAATGGATAACCATGAGAAAAATTATTAGTGCAGCATAGTCGGGGAGGATGGCAAAATAAAAATCTAAACTTCCAACAATACTAATTCTGATGACTATAGCTAACCCTGATTCACAAAAATTAAACAAATACTACGAAGGTTTGAGTAAAAATGATGTAACTTGGCATTGGCAAGAATGGCAAGGACAACCTTACCTCACCTGTAGCCTTTTACAAAATTGGCCTCATGGTTTTTTTACTCACCATTTTTCCCCTAGCACACCGACAGAATTAGTAGATGTCTTACATCCCTCTGCTGAGGTATATCGTGTCAAACAAGTACATGGTAATACTGTACTTACAACAGGGAAATCTACTCTTGAAACTGAAGCAACTTATGCCGAAGCTGATGGCCTACTCACTGAAAAAGCAAAACAAGCAGTTTGGGTATGTAGTGCTGACTGTGTTCCTGCTCTAATTGCTGACCAAAAAACGGGACAAGTAGCGGCCATTCATGCTGGATGGCGTGGTACTGCGGCAAAAATTATCCCCGTGGCATTGGCAGGTTTTCAGGTCCACGGGAGTCAATTATCTGATTTGTTGGTTGTCCTTGGTCCGGCTATTGCTGGAGAGGTTTATCAAGTCTCTGAAGAGGTGGCAGCTCAGGTGGGAATGACTATTTTTCCAGAAATAGGGAAGACAAGTATTGAAGATATTTTGCATTTTCTGGAGCTTTTGCCAAACTCACCAATTTTATCCGATCCTGAACCGGGAAAAGTTCGCTTAGATGTTCGTTTAGTTAATTTCTTACAATTGGAACAGTTAGGTATTAGTAATAAACAGGTGGCGATCGCTCCTTATTGTACTTATCAACAACCGGACTATTTTTTCTCTTATCGGCGTGAAAAACAGAAAAAGGTGCAGTGGTCAGGAATAGTTAGTGGCTGATACCGTTGCACGGAAGTCAAAAGTCACAATTAAAAAGTCAAAAGTTATTTTTAATAAACAGAAAACTTTGTTATTCAGTAGTTTCAAGGAATTATTTGACATTAGAACTTTGAAACTATTTGTGAGATCCTTAAAGTGAAATGGTATGAGATTAAGTCATTTCAGTTATCAGTTATCATTACCGACCGCTGAAGTCAGAGCTTTGAAATACCGAAGCTGTTTTTTTCATCTCCTATCCAAGGGGAGGCTATTGACCTTATTTTTTTTCAAAAGTAATACAAGTTAATAATAGGTATTTGGAAAAAAACTGTATACTTCTGAGATGATTTTGTTTATTTTCCTTGTGTTAACCTAATACTACTTGGAAAAAAGAATGCTACAAAAAGGTGCATCTCGCTAACAGATTCTGAAAAAGAGCTACTCTAATTTATTTTAGAGAGTTTTATGTTAGACAGTTATCTCGATCATTTTGCCCTTTTTTTTCAATATTTACTTTTTCTCTCCTAGATAACTAAAGCCTTGTTCCTTGTTCCTTGTTCCTTGTTCCCTCTTACTTAGAGATATTTGTACAGTTAACTAGGCATATTTCTCGAAAAGTGGATAAGATTAAAATACTATAATCGAATATTGTGTCACAGTTTAAAAGACTATTAATAAATTCCTATGAGCAATCAGAGTCATTATCAACAACTTGGTCTCACTGAAGATGCTTCTTTTGAGGAAATTCAAGCAGCAAAGGAACGTTTGAAGCAACAGCACGGTGATGATCGGAAAGTTATGGAAAATATTGAAGCTGCTTATGATGCTATTTTGATGGACCGTCTACGGTTGCGTCAAGAAGGCAAAATTAAAGTGCCTGAGCGTATTCGGTTTCCTGAAAGGCAAACAAAAAAGGCTCCTGATACCCTAGGTTCAGGGCCAACTAATCAAGGACCTGTTTGGCTACAAAATTTGATTGATACTCCTAGTCAAGCTGATATTATCTGGCCTACTGGTATATATGTGGTCTTAGGGGCAATTAGTATTATTCAGCCTTCTAGCTTACAGTTAACTTTGGCTTTGGGAGTTGGTGGTTGTCTTTATTTCCTTAACCGTAAAGAAAATAAGTTTGGCCGTGCTGTTTTGTTAACAGTTGGTGGTTTAATTTTTGGATTAATTTTAGGACAAATACTGAGTGCTTTGGCAACTGGTTTAGCAACAGAAATATTTATTACTTTGGTAACTTTTTTGGTGTTATGGATGATTAGTTGTTTTTTGCGTTAGTTTTTTAGAGAAGGAAGAAGGTGGAAGGAAGAAGGGAGAAGGTGGAAGGGAGAAGGTGGAAGGGAGAAGGAAAAGGAAAAAAGAAATTATGGTATTTTTCTCCTAAATTTTTCTGATTTATTACTGAAAAACTATAGCTTTTAGGGTTAAGGAAATTTTGAGTCATTGATTTGAGTAAGTCAGAGGGAATGAAAAAGAAGCCAGAATTTTATTCTGGTGTTTTACTTCTAAATTTTTCTGATTTATTACTGAAAAACTATAGCTTTTAGGGTTAAGGAAATTTTGAGTCATTGATTTGAGTAAGTCAGA
>NZ_LGSU01000332.1 GCF_002260545.1 Hydrocoleum sp. CS-953
AAAACTGAATGGCTAGGAAAAAGGAAAATATAACAAAATATGAGGGAAAATTGGATAATACCAAATCATATTCTCAAACTTTCTTTTTTCCAATTTACCCTGAAATTATTCTTCCTTTTACCCTCTGTCTTACCTTAATTTTANAAAACTGAATGGCTAGGAAAAAGGAAAATATAACAAAATATGAGGGAAAATTGGATAATACCAAATCATATTCTCAAACTTTCTTTTTTCCAATTTACCCTGAAATTATTCTTCCTTTTACCCTCTGTCTTACCTTAATTTTAAGTAGGGTTTTAGACATTGTATATTTGTGAGATGAATGACTGTGGAGAGTGTGGGGAGTGTTGCATAGATTATGGTATAAATTATAGTTTTAGATTAAAGAGGAAGTAAAAGATAGGATTTACCTTTTTTGCCAAGATTCATCCCTTGCTTCAGCAACGCCGAATTTGATCACCAAATTTAGTAGAATATCTCCATAATTTTAATTACATAAGAAGTATCTAAATCGTGTTTTAGTTGTTAAATAGAAATGCTAAATAGAGCTAGCTAAATAAAATTCAAATCATTAGCTACCAAGATAACTGAGTATGATTAAACCTTGCTCGCTGCAAGTTCAGATTTCTTATAATATCACGCACTAAATTAGGGTTTACTGAAAAAGTCTTCTGAGTGAGGGTAGGAGTCAGGAGTCGTAGGGGAGCCGTCGGATTGCCGACGTACAGGAGAAATGGGAATTATAGAGGAGGTAGTCGGATATTTTCTCCCTTGATTTTTCCGCCTTTGTCTACTCAAAATCCTCATATTTTGAACTTGAGCAACCGAAAAGCTGGCATTTTTTTCCCTCTAAAAAAGCTAAAGCCTTTATCTGTAAATCCTTTGAGAGTTAATCAGCAAGCCCTAAATAAATTTTTAGAAGATACAGAAGTAACGAAATGGAGTTAACAGAATGATAAAAAATTTTCCTGTTGCCCTTTGCCTGTTTCCTATCCTGATGCCTAATAGTTTTTCAGTAGACCCTAAATAGGAGATTAAATATTAACAGTGCTGACGAGTTTGCAAAATCCTTTGATAAAGGAAATCCGCCAACTTCACCAATCAAAAGGGAGGCGGGAACAGCAATTATTTCTAGTTGAAGGAACTCATCTCTTAGAAGAAGCTTGTAGGAGAGATTATCCTCTTATAACTGTCTGTTATACACCTAAATGGCAAGAAAAACATAAATCTTTGTGTGAATTAGTATCTCAAAAAGCACAAAGGATAGAATTGGTAAGTGCCAGGGTTATTCAATCCCTTACTACTACAGTTAATCCTGATGGAGTAGTGGCTATAGCACCACAGAGCGAGACAAATTTTCTGAAGATTAAGACCTTGGGAATTGCTCTAGATAAAATACAAGACCCTGGTAATTTGGGAACTATAATTAGGACAGCTACAGNGTGAATTAGTATCTCAAAAAGCACAAAGGATAGAATTGGTAAGTGCCAGGGTTATTCAATCCCTTACTACTACAGTTAATCCTGATGGAGTAGTGGCTATAGCACCACAGAGCGAGACAAATTTTCTGAAGATTAAGACCTTGGGAATTGCTCTAGATAAAATACAAGACCCTGGTAATTTGGGAACTATAATTAGGACAGCTACAGCAACAAATATAGATGGCTTATTTGTGAGTAGAGATAGTGTAGACTTGTATCATCCGAAAGTAGTTCGGTCATCAGCCGGGGAATGGTTTAATTTACATAAGGCAATATCTGAAAACCTAAAGACTGAAGTATTACAATTACAAAGTCAAGGTCTGCAAGTTTTAGCGACAGTTCCCAACTCAACTATTAACTATTGGCAAATAGACTTACGAAAACCTACACTAATAGTTATGGGAAATGAAGGTTCTGGTATTTCAAGAGATTTAATTGATTTGGCTGATTATTCTGTCAAGATTCCTTTGAGTAATGGGGTAGAATCTTTAAATGTTGCCATAAGTACAGCTATAATTTTGTATGAGGTTCAGCGTCAACGTCAATCTTAATCAAAGTAGTATCTATTTATTTTTTTATTCAGAGGTAGATGATGGTGGGTGTTTCTTATTTGTCTGAATATATTCATCTATATCAGCGATCGCTTCTTCTAAGTCTGATAAATTAAATTGTTCATCAGGCTCATTTTCTTTGGATTTTTTGTGTATATTTGCAGGTTCTGAATTATTCTCCTCAGTTTGATTTTCTTGGAGAGCCAGATTAAGTTGTTTCTCAAAGTTATCCATAAATGTTTTTGCTGCCCTACTACGAATATCTCTTTTATCCATATCAATTTCTTCCCTCATTGTATTTAAGTTAAGAGTTAAACTGACTACATAAATTCTTGTCGAGAGATTAGTACAAATTGAATATCTTTTATATCTTTTCTTTTATATCTTTATCTTCACCCTTGATATTAGTGTAAGCATTCAGCTTTTGAAAGTAATAACTACTAAAGTTATAAAGTTAGCTGATGACTAATCTCATTCGTATAACTTTTGATTCTCCCTTTCATAACTCATAGCTGATGGCTGTTTAGCTAACGCACAACTTCGTTAACGCTTCGCGACATGAAAAGCGCAGCTCCTCTGTAGGAGGCTAACTGACCCCTGAATGCTTACATATTAGTTAAATTCCCTCAGTGAATAAAGAGTGAATATTGTGGTATATTTTTACTTGGCATAAATTATTTTTTTTAAACCTATATTGGATTTTGTTTTTAAGATTAAGATTAAGATATAGACACTCCTATTT
>NZ_LGSU01000333.1 GCF_002260545.1 Hydrocoleum sp. CS-953
GAGCAGTTGTTTTTGCTGCTCCCTTCTCAATTACTTTCTCCAGCTCTAATCATCACAATTAATCCTTTAACCTTTGTCGCAATTCCTCTCAAAAAATTTTTCGTTTCTACCTACTTTAAATTATTTACCTCAAAATCAATTTAGAGCCAATCTAAAAAGTCTCCAAACCCTATGTTATATCATGTCCGGATAAGAGCGTGATCAAAAAACTTTCTCCTTCTTTTCTTCTTTCTTCCCTTCTAAATTATGAATTTTGAATTCTGAGTAGTTTATTTATAACTGTTCAACCGGACATGATATTACTCATCATAAGCAACAACAAAACGGGATGGTATATAACCTTGATATTCAACTTTCCCTTCATCCCCCGGCAAAAATCTCAATCCTGGTCGCAACAGAATTTGTTTAACCACTTCCGGAACTACTACTCCAGCAATATGTTCTCCAAGACAAGTATGACTACCATAACCAAAGTGCATATAGTTATAGTTAGGACGATCGATCAAAAACTCATCAGGATTAGTCACCACTGCTGGATCAAACATCGCTGAACCGACACCCGCTAAGACGATACTTTGAGCAGAGATAGGAGTTTCCCTCGGAGTTCCTGCTGCGAGAGTATAATCTGCTTCACAAAAACGCACGAGAAAAGGACTAAAGGGATTAAAACGGATAGCTTCCCGAACATATTTATCAAATGTTTCATCATCGTTATTCTTAGCTGCTGCTAAAGCTTTTTGGAAAATTTCAGGACGCTTGAGCAGTTGTTCTATAGCCTGGGTGATAACTTGAGCTGTTCCTTCAATGCTACCCACCAAGAAAATCATCATGTGGGCAATAATTCTGTCTTCCGAGAAGGGAATATCGCCAGGAAATTTTGTGCTAGCTAACCGAGTAAAAATGTCCCCAGGTGGTATATTTTGGTCATTATTGGCTGTTTTTGGTTGGAAAAATTGAGCTAGATAACTGAAAANTATAGCCTGGGTGATAACTTGAGCTGTTCCTTCAATGCTACCCACCAAGAAAATCATCATGTGGGCAATAATTCTGTCTTCCGAGAAGGGAATATCGCCAGGAAATTTTGTGCTAGCTAACCGAGTAAAAATGTCCCCAGGTGGTATATTTTGGTCATTATTGGCTGTTTTTGGTTGGAAAAATTGAGCTAGATAACTGAAAAAATTTGTAGGTCTTTGAGTTTCCTTAGCTCTTTTCTCTTTGAGAAGTTCAGTCAGATAAGCACGCATTTCATTACTTGACTCAACAGACGCCTCATGAACTTTTGGATCGTTACTTAAGTTTCTAAACATATCGTCTTGGGTTGTTTTTGCCCAACGATACATAGTTTCCAAATCTGGACCAGGAAAGCCAAAATAATCACCGCAAAGTCTGATGGGAACAAATTTTGCTAAGTCGTGAACAACTTCCATTTTCCCTGTTGCTGCTGACTTATCTAAACTAGATTTAGCAATTTCACCAGCCATTTTTCTCACCATTGGCAAATCTTCCAAGGGCAAAACCGCTCTCATTATTGACTTTTCTCGCCAGTTATGTTCTGAATTATCTCTCGCCAACATACAAGGTCCAAACACCGGGTCCATTTTGCTAGCAAAAGTTCTCACTGAGAAGTATTCCGAGCGAGATAAAACTTCCTGTACGTCAGGAAATAAACTAACTAGGACAAATTTAGGAGTGATAAAAATGGGACGACTTTCTCTCAATTCTTTAAATAATTGCGTCCAATCGGTAAAAGCACCTTGATTAATAACATTAACTCGGTCGCTAACATTTTCTGCCGGAATACTGTCGTACCTTTCTAAATAGGACATAAAACCTCATCTACATTTTTGGATTTGAACTTGAACACTATTTTAAATCAGGACTTACGCAGGCGAACCGAGAAACCGGGTCTTTTCGTCAATGTTAATTGTTCATGCGCAACGATTTATCGTAAAAACCCGGTTTCTTTACGTAAGTCCTATAAATATTATTTTATTTTCCAACTCAGTTAATTTTTACTTAAGAGACAGGCTCTACATCATGAATCGTTCCCACAATTATTTTCCAGCGATCCTCTACTTTACGCATTGTATAAGTAAAACCAAAGTTAGTCAGTAACTGGTTATCTTCCGTATAGCGGGTAGCAACAGCACTCACAACTGCTAAATTATCACTGAGTAATTTAACGTTTAGAGGGCTAGTTTCACTTCTGTCATAGTTCTGTTTCTTTAAGTCAGTTACAATTTTGGTAAAAACTAGCCATAACTTTAATCCATTATCAATAGTAACAACTGTCTCAGGCGTAATCAGTATTGACGGATAGTGATAAAAAGGACCTAATATACGAGGCTTGAGCTTCGCAAATGCCTTGTTATATTCTACTATTGTTTCTGCAACTTTACTTTTCTCATTTTCCATAAAGGCATCCTCTTTAAATCAGATTTCTAAGTAGTTGAATCTAGAATTTCGTATTTTTATCTAAAGTGAAACTAACAATTATTCCATTACTTCAGATTCAGTTTAGGAAGAACTTTCTCTAGATTTTTTGGCCGATAATCCTGCCGATTTTTCAAACGGTCAATCATGGATTCACAAAGAGGATTTGTGAGATTCCGTCACTAGCTATTGGTTTGACTGCTTGAGTAAGTTTTATTATGTTACTTGGGTAAGAACTTTTTAAATCTTGCCAGGTATCATCACAACAAATAACTAAACGCTTCATTCTTAATTTTTGGCCTCACTTCAATCTTGAGTAATCTCTTCCAAAGAATAACATATTATGA
>NZ_LGSU01000334.1 GCF_002260545.1 Hydrocoleum sp. CS-953
GGTTTATTTCCTGTATGTTGATTTCCCATTAACACGCTATGCGGAACCCGCCCCTACATCACCAACTCCCAACCCTGGCAAGTCATTCGGCAACAACCGCCCTTTCTCCATCACCGCACCCGTAAATGGATCGTCAATCAAATTAAGATGACTATCCAAGTCTAAATAATCTGCTAATGGTGCAAGTTGTGCTGCTGCTGTATTTGCCAAGCAACTGTCAGAATAACAACCAAACATTACTTGCAACCCACAAGCTTTCGCTACATAAACCATCTGCATCGCTTCTGTTAACCCCCCTGACTTCATCAACTTAATATTGATACCATGTACTCTGTCTGCCAAATGAGGAATATCCTTAGCAGTAAAACAACTTTCATCCACAAAAATAGGTAATGGCGATCGCTCATAAAGCTGTGGTAAATCTTTCATTGCTGAAACAGCAGCTAATGGTTGTTCCACATAAGTAACCCCAACTTTTGCCAACCAGCCACACATTTTGACGGCATCCTCCAGACTCCAACCCCCATTAGCATCCACATATAACAAAGCATCTGGCAGTGCTTCTTCTTTCACTGCCATCAACATTGCCTTATCTGCTTCAATACCTTCGGGGCTACCTAATTTTATTTTCAATACTCGCGCATCAATAAAATCTAGCCACTTTCGCACCCTTTGTCTAGCAGCTTCCGGGGAGCTGATACCGATAGTAACAGAGATAGGAACAATGCGATCGCGTTCTAATCCCCAAAGTCGCCATAATGGCAACCCTACTTTTTTCCCTACCCAGTCATGCAAAGCCATATCAATACCTGCTCTAGCTGCTGATGGTATTTGCAATTCTGTTAAGACTTGCTCAATTTGTTGTCGCTCAAGTGGATTAAACTTTTCTAGAGTGGGGGTAACTTGTTGTAAAGCTTGTTGTAAAATTGTGGTAGGTTGTGGCTTTTCTCCTACTGAAAATGGTGAAGCTTCTCCCCAACCTTCGATATTTTCTTGTTGTATTTTTACCAAAATATTGGTACTCTCAGAAGTAGTTCCGCGACTAATAGTTAAAGGAAATCTTTTATGGACTGTAAATGTTTGAATCTGAATTTGCATGATTATCAATCTTGAGTATGTAGGGATACTAATATTAAAAAAGAGCATTCTACAAGATGCTCTCAAATCAAATACTTTTGAATTTTAAAATTCCTAGAAGTTGCGGATTAATCAATGATTTTTTTTACTCTATCTTTTAAGTTTTCAACAGATTGTTGAGCTGATGCTTCAATTTGCTTTTTCTTTCCTTTGATTTTTTGTTTGTTGTCTCCTGTAATTTCACCTAAAGCTTCCTGAGATTGTCCCTGTAGTTTTTTAAATGCTGCCTTGATTTTATTTATCAAACCCATGTTATTACTCCTAGATAAAATAATTTTTAGCTAATTAAGCATCTAATAAACAAATTTTTTTACACACAATGAATCCTTAAATTGTAAAATTTTTACTAGGCTCTAGTGGGTCATTTCAGTTATCAGTTATCAGTACCTCTGCCAGAAGCTAGAGGCTTGAAATACTTATGGCGAATATTCTTTTCATCCCCTTTCAAGGGGAGGCTTTAGACCCAATTTTTCGGTGATTTCTTTTGTGTATTTGCTTATCCTATTCTATAGTATATTAAGAGGAATATATTTGTCAATATACTTAATATTTCTTGAAATTGCCATCTTTTTTACAATGATTAATACTATACTATATAAATTGTCTCATAAAAAAATCAACCATATAACTTACAAGTATATGAAAAGTTATAAAAATTTTTGGCAAGTAATCTTTAATTTGAGCTTAATTACAATTGTTTTACTTTGGACTAATAATGCAGGAGCAGAAACCCTTACTGACAGAATCGCTAATTTTCCTAACTGGGAAAATAAACCATCAATTAGTGCTGCTAAGACAGATTTAATTTATCCAGACTGGATGTCGGGAAATTGGAATGTGAAAAGCACCTTAATAGATATGGTTGCTCCATTAGCTCCAGAAATTGTCACCCCAGGTTTTGAAAATAATCGTCAATATTTGCATCAACCTGTAAATTTTCAAGTTAGATTTATTAAGGCTGAATCAAACTTAAATACCAAAGAAATATCGGCACAAAAGTTAATCAGTTTTCCTACATCTTGGTCTTCTGTGATTAATAATAGCAAAATTGCAAAATTAGATTTACCTCCAGATGCAGTTATTGCTGACCGAGAATTTAATGGGTTGAATATTGGCAAAGCATTGTTAGGTGATGATGCTATTTTATCTGTCAAAATTGACCAAGATAATCCTAATCGCCAGACAACTATTTTAGCAGATAATTTAGAGTTAGTTTCAGTTATTACCAGTCGTGGTAGTGAGCAATTAAATTCAGATAATTTTATTAGTTGTGAAATAACTCAGCAGCTATTTCAAGGTGAGACAATGATTTACTTAAATGAGGTAGAAACAACTACAGAATATCATCATATTCTTGATGATAATCGAGGAGAAATAATTGAAGCAAATCAGATAACTGCTATTTATTTATCTCCTCAAGACCCCGATTATTTTTTAGCAGTTAATCATCCTGTAGCATTGTATCGTTATGAGTTAGAATTATCTGCTACTTTAGGGAGTAGGGAGTAGGGGAGTAAAAAATAAGAAAAACAACTGTACCTCATAAATATACAAATTGCTATAATAAATAAATTATCCCTGGAATTTTTCTCATTAATTAACTACAAATTCTGTTGAATGGATAAATCAATCTATAGATATGTATTAGAC
>NZ_LGSU01000335.1 GCF_002260545.1 Hydrocoleum sp. CS-953
TGGATGTTACTAAATAGAGCGGTACTTGCCACATTTGCTAATGCTAAATTTCTGTCTGCACTGAGGGTATCAACAATATTACCTCCTAAAAAACTTCCGAAAAAATTATAGAAGAACAATACAACAGCATTACTGTTAAGGTAAGGGATATTATTGGCTTGATTAGCTAATTATAATCAAGTTAATTTAGTTCAGCAAACAAGTAGTTAAGCTAAGTAGTTAATCAAGGTCGATACTACTAGACTTCAAAATAATTATCACCATTGCCAGTTTAAATCAAAAGTATTTAAGTCGGATTTTCCATGAAAAACAACATATATACAAATACAAATACCTTTGCCATCACAACTCCCCTTTACTATGTTAACGATTTACCACATATAGGTAGTGCTTATACCACTATTGCAGCCGATACGGTAGCTCGTTTTCAAAGACTACAAGGTAGATCGGTGCTGATGATTACTGGTACAGATGAGCATGGCCAGAAAATTCAAAGAACAGCTCAAAGCAAAGGAAGATCCCCGAAAGAACACTGTGACTCAGTAGTTACAGGATTTGAATCTCTTTGGCAACAACTAAATATTCAGTATGACCGTTTTAGTCGTACTACTGCATCTAACCACGAAAAAATTGTCAAAGAATTTTTCCAAAGAGTTTGGGATCAAGGCGATATCTACTTAAGTCAGCAACAAGGATGGTATTGCGTATCTTGTGAAGAATTTAAAGAAGAGCGAGAACTTCTAGAAGATAAATATTGTGCTATTCACACTAACCAAAAAGTAGAATGGCGCGATGAGCAAAACTACTTCTTTCGTCTCTCTAGGTATCAGGAACAACTAGAAGCTTTCTACCAAGAAAGGTCAGAATTTATTCAACCCGAAAGCCGTCGGAATGAAGTCTTAAGCTTTGTCAAACAAGGATTACAAGACTTTTCAATCTCTAGAGTTAATGTAGATTGGGGCTTTCAACTACCTATCGATCCCAACCATACCATATATGTTTGGTTTGATGCTCTATTGGGTTATGTTACAGCCCTTTTAGATCCTGATAGTGAACCCACCCTAGAGAATGCTTTATCAAAGTGGTGGCCAATTAATCTGCACCTAATTGGGAAAGATATATTACGTTTCCATGCTGTTTATTGGCCAGCAATGCTAATGTCAGCAGATTTACCTCTGCCTGAGCGTGTATTTGGACATGGATTTTTGACCAAAGATGGCAAAAAGATGGGGAAATCATTAGGCAATACTTTAGATCCTTTTGAATTAATCCAAAAGTACGGCTCTGATGCAGTTCGTTATTATTTTCTCAAAGAAATTGAATTTGGAGTTGATGGTGATTTTAGTGAAACCCGGTTTATCAATGTGCTCAATGCTGACTTAGCAAATGGTTTGGGGAATTTACTAAATCGTACCCTGAAAATGGCTCATAAATACTTTAATGGTCAAATTCCTAATATTAATGGTGAGAAAATAGAGGTTTCTCATTCACTTAAAAAAATAGGTATTAGTTTGGGTGAAGAAGTTACTCAAGCTTATGCTTCTTTGGCTTTTAGTAAAGTTTGTGAAGCGGTATTAGTTTTGGCTAGAGCCTGCGATAAATATATAGACGAAACTGCTCCGTGGAGTTTATATAAACAGGGTCAATTAGAAACTGTAGCAGAGGTGTTATATTCTGTGTTGGAGTCTGTTAGATTAGCAGCTTATCTTTTATCGCCGATCATTCCTAATATTAGCAATGCTATCTATCAGCAACTAGGTTTCTCAAATGATTTTAACGATAAATCAGTAATTAATAGTTCAGAAATTTTTGTTAAACAAGTAAGTTGGGGCACTCTACCAGGAAATCAAATTCTGGGGCAACCTCAACCTGTTTTTCAAAGACTAGAACTGATAGAAACTGTTGCTTAAAAAGCTAATATTAATTAATTGATAATGGATAATTACTTCTGGTTAAAACCATACGGGAATTGAATATCGGGAAATATCCTAGTGCAGGATGGCAGAAATAACTGACCAGTTACAAAATCGGTCAGCCTTACTAACCAATAATGGTTGAATTTTGAATTTTGAATTTTGAATTCCGCGTAGCGGCACTAGCACTTTTTGATCCTTAAAAGGATAGGATTTAAACCTTTAGGGATTAATTATCAATCATCTATTATCAATCATCCATTGGTAACTATTGTTTTTTCAAATTACATAGCCTGTTTTTTCTCTTACAAATTATCTTCTGATTAAGAATTAAATTTCTTTATTTCATAAAAAACTGAGGTTAAAAACAATGTTGAATCATCAACAAATACAAATAGAGTGTAATGAAATATTTACACCAGAACAAGTTCTAGAAAATCGTGGCAAAGTAGCTATTTTTATTGATGGATCTAACTTATTTTATGCTGCTTTGCAGTTAGGAATTGAGATAGATTATACGAAACTTCTTTCACGTCTTACAGGAGGTTCTCGTCTCCTACGTTCTTTTTTCTATACTGGAGTAGATCGTACTAATGAAAAACAGCAAGGATTTTTGTTGTGGATGCGTCGTAATGGTTATCGGGTAATTTCTAAAGACTTAGTACAATTACCAGATGGTTCTAAAAAAGCTAATCTTGATGTAGAAATTGCTGTTGATATGATGGCTTTAGTAGGTTCTTATGACACTGCTGTATTAGTTAGTGGAGATGGAGATTTAGCTTATGCTGTAGATGCTGTTAGCTATAGAGGTGTTAGGGTTGAAGTTGTTAGTCTTAGAGCTATGACTAGCGATAGTTTGATTAATGTTTCTGACCGTTA
>NZ_LGSU01000336.1 GCF_002260545.1 Hydrocoleum sp. CS-953
GGTATAAAGCCGCTAGGTTTTAACCACAGGTAATTATCAATTATCCATTATCAATTATCAATTAATAAACTAACTATTCAAATTCATCTGCTGACGTAAATCATCAAGAGGCGACACTTCATCACTCTCCAATAATTTCTCCTCCTCACTACTTACTACTTCCAAATTTTCCTCACTTTTGCCAAAATCAAACTCAGAAATAATTGGCAACTGTCGCTCATTCAACAACATTGTCTGGAGACAACTATTAATAGAATAAACTACACGATTATAATCCTTAATCTTCTCCTCAACCTCAGCTTGAAAACGTAAATTCCTTTGAATTTTTTCTCCAGCTTCCGTCTCTAAACTTTGCTCTAAATATTCCCGCGCTTGATTATATTGCTGCATAATATCTTCCCCTTGTTTTTCAGCCATCGGTAATAAATTGGTCTTCAAAGTTTGATTCACAGTTTGTCGAAAAGTTTGCCGAATAGTCTTGGAAACTTTTGGCTCAAAATCTAACTTCAACAATTGTCTAATTGCCGGTTCCGCTTCTACCATACTGCTACAGTCAAAACTTTGAGAAGTTTGTAATAAAGTTTGCCGAAACTGATAGATAGAAAAAGTTCCTTCATCATAAAAACGCGGACTTTCTCGCACAAATCTGTCACATTCTATTCGCGCTGCACTTATTAATGCCGTGCTAACTGTTTTTTCTACTTCCTTTAAATGTTTTTCAATTCCTCCATCATTGCCTAACAAACGATAGAGTTGTCGATAATATTCTGACTTACGAACTCGATCAATTAAATGTTGAAAAAATCCAGTTACTACTGACTGAGTAGAGTCAACTAAAATATCCTCTAATTGATTTGCTAAATAGTAAAGTGCCTCGACTAAAACTGCTAATAAAGGTGCCGTTGCATTCCGGAGATGATTAATAGTTGCTCGACTATAAGCAGCTTCAACAGAAAAAGTATCTAACAGTTCATCTAAACGACGAATCATTCGAGATTGGAGTTGATTAAAATCTGCTTCAAAACCATCACATTTATTTGTGACTAGCAAATTTACTTCCTCAGAAATATGTTGATTAAATCCTTCGCCGACTTCTTGGAGTTGAGAATTTAATAATGATAATTCCTGAGCTTTCATTGCCTCTATTTCTTGGGGTTGACTTGCCAAGTCTCGTTGAGTTGCTAAATAATTTTTCTGGAGTTGTATACAGATATTTTGTAAGTCATCTGCTAAATTTGCAAATAATTGTGGGCGTTTTTCCTCTTTCAGATAACGAGTAATTCCATTCCGAAATTCCTCTATCCCACTATCAATTATTAATTGTTCGATTAATGGTTTACCCCACTCCTCTAAAATCCTGACATAATTTTCATTAGGTGACTCAAAACCATTAATACTTACCCGAAAATTACTAGGAAGTTTGCGAGAAGTGCCACAATAATTATTAAAAGCATAGACAAATTGTGGCGTTTCCTCCTCTCCATCTAAACCTTTAACACTATTAGCAAATATACTATCTAAACCAAAACGCTCCCCCTGACTTGTCTCTTTAATTAAACTGCTATAAAAACCTAACAACCCACTGGTTTTATAAATCCTTTCTGTATCTCGAAAATCAGAAATAATCAAACTTTCTAATCTTTGTCGGAGTTGAGAATTATACCAAGTTTCATCTATACGATTAAAAACATAAAAAACCCGGTCTCTAATACCAGGGTTTTCTCGCATTTTTTCCAATAATTCTGTTTCTTCAGTTGTCATATCTCCCGCAGCAGCAGCTTTTAAAATACAAACAACTGCAGAAGTTTCTGGGTTTTCTATTTTGTCATAAGTAACTTGAGCATCTTTCTCTACAGGAGCATCAATTCCTGGAGTATCAATAATGATATTTCCATCCTCTAATAAAGGATGATGACAATAATATTCTACGCGCTTCAACACAGCACTATTCATTCCTCTTCGCGCATAACTTGCTGCTTCTTTCAGGTTAGAAAAGTTAAACTGTTCCATTGAATAAATAGCATTTTGAGTCAGATGAATAAATTCTTGATTTGCCTCAAAACCATCCACTAATAACTTTAATGCTTTTGCTTGTTTAGCACGTTCCGATTTATTTTCCCCTCCTTCATTTTTAATAATTGCATTGCATTGTTCCCGGATAATTCCAATTACTTCCGATTCTTCAATATTGGCACTGGTATCTAAACCTAATTGCTGTCTTAAAATTGATACTTGTTCTTGAATTTCAGCAATACTTAAAAATGTCAAAACTACTCGTTCTTTTTCAGGTTCGGCATATTCGATATAACATTCTGTTCCTGTGGCGTGACCTTCAGCACTGTAGAGTAATTCTCTGCCTAATAAAGCATTAATTAACATCGACTTTCCTGCACTAAAAGCTCCGGCAAATACTATTTCAAATTTTGGGGAAATTACTTTATTTAAAGAATACCGAACTGCCGTTGTATCTTGTTGTCTAAGAGTAGGTTCTTGATGTAATAGTTGCAGTAGATTTTCTACCTGATTTTGTAAATCTTGACATTGATTAGGAATTAAGTTCATTTTTTCCCGATGGTATTAGTAATTCTCTACTATTTTACTAGATAAGTAGTCAACTATAATCTAAGTATTTAGGTATCGGCTTTTAACGGAATCAAACAACGACTAAGGTTAGTTTATAACCAATTTAATTCTTATGTCACTTATTGGAGACTAATTTTTCCTGCCTAGATAATCAGTCAATAATTTCTAGCTGATTACTTATTTATTAGGGGTGACTACTAGATACTGATAAT
>NZ_LGSU01000337.1 GCF_002260545.1 Hydrocoleum sp. CS-953
TGGCAGCATAAATAATAAAATCACTAACTAAATATATCTGTTTTCATTTTATTTTTTTTGTAATCTAAGTTATTTCCCAACAACTCTAATATCAATATCTTCTCCCAATACCTGATGGATTTTGCGACGGTTTGTCACCACAATTTTCACCAAGTCTTCACCCCCTAATTCTGGAGCAACTCGGTCTTCATATTGCAGTAAATTTAAAGCCGTCCAGCGAGGTTCAACAATGCGTTTGCTACTGTGTTCAATAATGTAAGGAACCAATTCGGCTAAAGCATCTTCAATCACTGCTGGATAAGCAACATAACTAGGCGAACGACTGATATTTTTCACCAGTTCTGCCACCGTATCCAATAAAGGTTTGATTCCTTCTTCTCTAGAAGCATTCATGGGGATAACTGGACACCCTAATCGTTCTCGTAAGAGATCGGCATTGATAGAAATACCTCGGTCTTGGGCTACATCCATCATATTGAGGGCAATAATCATTGGTAGCCTCATCTCCATGATTTGTGTTGTTAAATAGAGATTACGCTCCAAATTAGACCCATCAACGATATTAATGATTAAATCTGCTTCCCCAGACAGGAGGTAATCTCGCGCCACCAGTTCATCCATCCCGGTTCCCTCTTCTTCGACATCAAGAGAGTAAACACCAGGTAAGTCTACTAGGGTAATTTCTTTTCCTTGGTAGGTAAACTGACCTTCTTTGCGGTCTACAGTTACGCCAGGCCAATTACCTGTGCGTTGGTTAGATCCTGTTAGGGCGTTAAAAAGCGTTGTTTTCCCACAATTGGGGTTGCCAATGAGGGCAATAATTGGTTTGAGCATTACTTTTAAAGATTAGAATTGAGAACTTGTTTTGACAGCAGTTTTGGTTTCGATAGTTAACAGTAGGGGCGAATAGCCATTCGCCCTTACAAGGTTTTGGTTATGATTGGAAAAAGTAGCTGCTGATTTTCTATAGATTGATTTTNGCACGTTATCAAGTGCATCTGCGGAGCAACTCCGAGAACTATTTCATCTATTGGACAATAGTTACAGCAGTTTGCGCACGTTATCAAGTACATCTGCGGAGCAACTCCGAGAACTATATTGCTACTTTCAGACAACAAAGCCCTATCAAATCTTATTTTTGACTTTTAATTTTTAACTTCCGCGTAGTAGGGGACGAATGCCATTCGCCCCTACAAGGTGGAATCCCACAATTTACAAGACCTAAGCAAATTCTTAGACAATACCCTATCGGTAGGGGGCGAATGCCATTCGCCCTCTACAAGATAGCGGTCGAGGGATGCTGAGGAAACCTAACCATATCCAATCGACCAAGAGATGGCGCTTGGTGCGTAAGTCCTGAATTTAGCTACCCATCTAAACAAGCTCAACTATTAAAGCATCTGACTCTTCTTTGCGTAAGCTCAGATGAAAATCTCTGACTAAAATTTCTACTGGGTCTCCGAAAGGTGCTACCCGAATCACCTTAAATTTTATATCAGGAGTCATCCCCATCGACAACAGTTTTTTCTTATAGCCTCGTTTGACTTCGTTGTAACCCACAACTCGGCCTTCAGTTCCCTCTGGCATTTCTCGCAACAATATTGTCTTTGTTTGATTTTTTATGTTTTCTCCTTTAGTTAAAGACTGGTTACTCACTAAAATTTTGTTAGCCATTCCCGCACCCACACCGATCCGGTTATCTTCTATGGCGACTAGAACCGAACCACTAGGTTGAGCGCTGATAATTTGCAATTGAACTCCTGGAGTTAGCCCCATCCCTAAGAGGCGATTAATTCCTCCTTTTCCCTCAAAACCAATTAACCAAACCTTTTGTCCAACTGTTGTTTGTGATAGGGGATAGGAGTCATTGTCCTTAACTGTTGGCCTAACTTCATCCATATTAATTAGACCGTTACTCGACTCATTAAAAAAGTCAAATTTCCAATCTATGCGATTAGGAGAGATAATTTTTTCATCAGTGTCATTCACTTTCCAATCCATCTCAACCTCCTTAAATACTAAAAATTTGCAATAATTTGAATGATGAAAACTTCATTCGATACTTCAAAAACCATTTAAAAAAGCTAGTGCCACTGTACCTCATAAAACACCGAATGCACTGTAAGTCAGCAATTAATTAGGTGCAATTTTGGCTATTATATTAATTTTTTCGGGAACATTTTGAGAGTCATTTCNTACCTCATAAAACACCGAATGCACTGTAAGTCAGCAATTAATTAGGTGCAATTTTGGCTATTATATTAATTTAATATGATAATATGAATCTTGATTAATTCAAAAGATTCTTTATAATTAATTAATGAGTTATTTTATCATTAATGCTTATTATGATATTATCAAAATTCATTGAAGATTTCCGCCGATTAGGTTAAAAAATGATTAAGAAATGGGTTTGAGAATATTAACCTATCCTGCTAATAAAATGCGATTAATCCTACTTTGGTTTGTCACAACCTATTTAGGATTGCTAAGTAGTCGGCGCTAATAAACTTCACTATGTAATGGAATGTTAAAGCACCTAAAACCCTTGAGATTGCTATCCGTTCCGGAATGCTCCGCAAACCTTCCACTGCGTTCCAGTCGCAATGACATACTTTTCATTAATTGATAATTGATAATTGATAATTACCTCTCCCTTTTAGGGAGAGGATTGACGCAAAGGGGGAAAAAATTTATTTTTTTTCTCTTTTAAAGGAGAGGCTTTTAACCTCAATTATTTAATTAATAATTATTAATTACCCGGTAAAGCTGGAGAAAGTTGTATTTGGACGGCTTTTAT
>NZ_LGSU01000338.1 GCF_002260545.1 Hydrocoleum sp. CS-953
GATTTAGGGAATAGGGAATAGGCAACAGAGAAGCCAAAATTAAGGTCTGCCTCATTACTGTTAATATGAGAAAGACTATCTAAATTATCTGATGGCAGTTCCTATTATTTGAATGAATTATCAAATCTCTAAAGTAACGGAATATAAGCATTAATCTTCTTATTTCTGCTCTACCCTATTCACAGTAACAATTGAACTTTCAACTTTTGCTATATTCTATACTTTGTATGATTAGCCTGTAAGCATTCAGCCATCAGCTCTCAGCCATCAGCAAAGAAAAAATCATCAACTAATACCAAATTCAAATAAGATAGTTATAGTCAGTTAATAACCAAACTGTTAGTAAATTTGCTGCCGACTTCGGGAATAAAAATCAAATTATCCCTTAATCAAAAACAAAATATTTATGGTTATTAGACTATTTTTAGTCAACAATAGAATAGTTTGACTCTCAGAAAAAATAAATATTATAAATTCTTACCTCCTGAATTATAACTCCTGACTTCTGACTCCTAAAAACAAGCACACTGTAGCAATATTTTATGAAATTGGTATAATTTTAATTAGTCCTGTACTTTGGCTCGACTATTAGCTGACTGCTAATAGCTAAATGCTTACTGAATTTCTATATGCGGATTTAGTATAACTAAAATAATAAAATAGGGAATTGATCTATAGTTTTACCTAACAATTCCCTCTATATTTTTTATGTATTATTGTTTGTTGTTTGGTAAGTATTTCCTTTGGGATTTTAGGCAAATATCTGTCACTTATTAGCTATCAGTTATCTCTTAGATGAGAAAGTAAAAGGCAATATTTTAAGCTAGATACTTCAACTAGAGGAACTGATAACTGTTAACGCAGTTCCTCCGATCGGAGGCTAACTGATAACTGAGGTTCGCGTTTTCAATTTTGATGCTACTACTCTACTGACTTATTTGCACTATCCTTTGATAAATCTGATGGTGAATTATCAGTCTCATTTTTCCCCTCAGAAGAAATAGCAGTTATTTTTTCTTCCTCATTCTGACTATCTTGAGTAGTGATTTTTTCTGAAGAAGGAGAACTATCTTCAAGTTCAGAAACTTCTACTAATTTAGAAGTTTCTGAAATAGATTTTTCAGTAGATGTAGAGTCTGCTTCTAAGGATGAGGTTGTTTCTTTTTCAACTTCTGTCAAAGTAATTTCCTCTCCCTGAAGATCAGATATCAGAGACTCTTCTTTTTCCATTAAAGATTCTTGTTCAGGTTTAGTTTCTTCAGTCTGAGTTATTGTCTCATTAACTTTTGAAGTAACTTCTTCACTAGAGGTTAAAATTTCTTGTTCAGATTGAGTATCTTCAGTCTGAGTTATAGTCTCATTAACTTCTGAAGTAACTTCTTCACTAGAGGTTAATTCCTCAGTATCAGATTTAATTTGTGTAGATTTTGAGTCAGAATCAGTATTTTTAGAATCTCTACCTTGAATGGCATTTTTAATATTGCTCAAGATTCCAGTCACAGGCGTCAATAACTGAGAAAAACCACCAGCTTTTTTAGGTGAACTTGTCTGTAATTCCTGAGATTTTTCTGACACAGTTTGAGCATCACTTAAAACATTTTCTTCAGTCATACTTTCATTTGTATCTACTTCAGACTCTTCTATCTCTTTGCTAGAATATGAAGTAGTTTCATCTGGTAATAATTCAGGTTCAGTTTCCCCTGGTTTAACTTCATTAATTAAATCTTCAGTAGTAATATTTTCTAACTCTTGAATAGAAGTTTCTGTTGACTCAGCTAAATCAGATTTAGGCATCTCTACTTCTGGTGTAGATGTTGTCTGAGGAAGAGTTGTTGATTTTTCCTGAGTATTATCTTCAGTGCTTTTGTGAGTTGATATTTTTGTTTGCTCTGCAACAGGGGTCACTTGGCGACGCAACGTCAGGGTTTCCCAACCAAACCAACCTATTAAAGTAACACTTGCTACTTGACCCAATAACACCGCACCTGTAATTCTACCAGCACAGAACCATAATACTAGGGCATAGAAAAGACCTACACCACTCCAGATAAAATCATTTTTCCGATGGACTTCTGGAAAGAAAAAGGCCACCATATATAAAGCTAAACTACCAAGACCAAGAGCTAAGGCCAGTATGTTTGCAAGCATAAGTTTAGGTACTCCCACTATATATTTGTATATGGGGTCATTTTATCGTTCATTGACATTCTCCCGACTGTGGACTTGAGGGATAATATGGCATTCCTAAACTGTGCTATACACTACTACTCTATTTAATATTCCGTAGCATTTTCCTATGGAATGCTTCGCAAATATTTCGGCGATCGCCTAAAACACAATTTAGGTTGATATAGTTAAAAGTTAAATATTTGTTAATTATATCGTGAGTTTAATCACTTTTTTGCCTAATTTCAAGTCACAGACGATTACTAAAGTTGTCTCCTAAGATGTAAGTGTTAGAAAAGCCTGAAAATAAATCGTTCTATATTTTCATCAAAATGAAAGGAGGGTGTGAAATGTGGGAAAAAATTTTGTTAGCTACTGCTGTTACTTTCTCTTTACATATCTTTGCGGGAATAGATTTATCTGATATTAAGTCACCTGTTTCTTCTTTATCTCCTTCTATAAATACAGCGGACAGTAAACTACCAAACTTATCTTATGTTGAAGAAACTTTTCCATCTTCAACTTTGACAAATATTAAAACTTTTATCGACCAATAATTTAAGATTGATAGAGTAGTTATGAACTTCTAATAAATTAGAATAAATGTGTTTGAAATATTAGTAATTTTTTTGATAG
>NZ_LGSU01000339.1 GCF_002260545.1 Hydrocoleum sp. CS-953
CGAATTTTCCCAAATTTTTAAATGTTCCAACCTATTTAAGATTACTATACAAATTTACCAGACTTAAGTCGAGAACAAACTTTACTACTATCAATATATTCAATTAAATCTTTAAACTGATTAGGAATATTACCAGGTGTTCTTCCTTCATAAGCCATATTATCATTCCCTACAATAATTAATAACTGTCTAGCACGAGACAAAGCAACATTTAATCTCCGATAGTCGGAAGTAAAACCCAAAATTTTCTTAGAATTACTTCTAACTAAATCATAAATAATAATATCCTTTTCTCCACCTTGAAAAGCATCAACTGTATGAATAACAATATCTATATTTTTCCACAACTCCTTATTTTTAGGAGCAATAGTCGATTCTAAAATACCAATTTGTGAACGATAAGCAGAAATAACACCAACCTCTTTTGATAAATTATTCGACTCACAATTTTTTTGAATCTTTGCCAAAACTCCTCTAATAACTTTAGCCTCATAAGGATTAGTGAAACTTTTTCCTGCTGGTTTTTCTTGAGATTTTTCTTTTGAAATATCGCTAGTAGATATCCAATAAATACTGTTCTTCAATTCTGTCAAACCATGTTGTTTTTCCTGAAGATTAACAAATTGACTTTTCACCTCGCTTTCGTAAAATAATGTACTGACTAAATTACCAATATCTGGGTGCATTCTATATTGATTAGCTAGAGTTATCTTATTATTATCCGGCAATTTTTCATAAAGGTACTCAAACAAACTTATCTCCAAAATTATTTTCTCAATTTGTTTTTCATTCCACGCTTTTTCCTGAACTTCTCTATCAATAATTTGCGGTAACTGTTGATGGTCTCCCNATAATGTACTGACTAAATTACCAATATCTGGGTGCATTCTATATTGATTAGCTAGAGTTATCTTATTATTATCCGGCAATTTTTCATAAAGGTACTCAAACAAACTTATCTCCAAAATTATTTTCTCAATTTGTTTTTCATTCCACGCTTTTTCCTGAACTTCTCTATCAATAATTTGCGGTAACTGTTGATGGTCTCCCAGTAAAATAATCTTCTTACCTTTCGACATTGGAACAAAACTTTCCGGTGCAGTCGAGCGAGCAGCTTCATCAATTATTACCCAGTCAAAATTACGGTCTTTAAATCTACCTACTCCTAAACAAGTTGCTCCTACAACATTTATTTCATCTATAAATATAGACATCAAATCTTGTTGTTTTCTCTGCAATTTTTCATTCCATTCTTTATTTAACTTCTCCAAGTTGATGAAATTATGATAATTTTCTTGATTATCGCCCAGGAGACTCTCTAAAAATTTTGACTCTTTATATATCCACACTGAAAGTTGTTTTTGTACCGGATATTCGATGCCAAATTTAACAGTATATTTTTCTATAGATTCCAATATTTTTCGTTCTAACTCTAGCTTTTCATAAATTAGCTCCAAAGCAATATCCGAAAATTCTATAGATGCTGAATTTTCTGGTTCAATAACCAATTCCGAATTAAGTCTAGCAATTATTTTTGTTAATTTGACAGCCAAACTTTTCAACTCTTGGTTTTTATTTTTAATCTCTTCTAATTCAGAAATCTTTTTCACCCCCGATAGAAGTTGCTCATTTTTATCCAGATACTTCTGCCAATAAATAACAGATTTTTCACTAATATATTTTTGCCAATTAATAATAGCTTTCCCCACTTAAAACTGTTTAGCATTTTCTTCTATTTTTTCCTCTATACCAATTCTAATACACTTAATTTCTTGACTTTCCACACCAGAAATTCTCGTCAAAACATTATCCACTGCCACATTAGACTGAGAAGAAATCAAAATTTTATCATTAGGATATTGCTTGATAATTTGCCGAATAATTTCTGTAATTACAGAAGTTTTTCCAGTTCCCGGAGGACCTTGAATTAAAAATATTTCCTCAGTAGCTAAAGCTTTACATACAGCTTTTTTCTGCGACTCATCTAATTGTTGATTAAAAAATTGTCTAATTAATATAGGCTCAATTAACTTAACATCAGAAGGATTAACAATAACCTGAGATAATTCTGGATTTTCTGAATCACCATATCTAATTTCTCTTAAAGCTTTACGTCTTTTTTCAATTTCAGATTCTTCTTTTTGTAAATCTGTTTCAATTTTTCCTGTATTTGATATAGAGTCAATAATTTGATCGGGGCAAAAATCTCCAATACTAATATGTAGTTTTTCAATTAACTCTCCATTACTAGATTTTTCCCCATCAATAATATCTCCAATAGGCAACTGCTTTGATTTTTTTCGACTAGAAGATGATTGTTTTGTAGTGGAAATAGTTATAGGTAGTGGAGGGGATGTAATTTTTTCCAAATCTTCAACAGAGATAGGTTTTGTTAAAGTTACAATTACAATTTGTTTTTGCTGGTTATAGAATTTTTGTTGATATTGAAAAATTGATTTTTGGTCTTTAATAATCTCTTTTTCAATATCAATTACAGATTGCCATTGCTCAAACGTTTCTGCTAAAGCTCTATTATTTTCTATTTCATTTTTAACTTCTTCTTCTTTCTCCCAAATTTTGTATATCAAGTCAGTTAAATCACTCTTCCGCCTTAAGTTTGGATCTATTTCAACAATAGGATATACTTTGATTTCCACTCCATTTTCAACAATTATTTCTTGTGTCTGAGGAGCGACAGATTTTTCGGCTTACTTTTTGGTTGAACAACAATTAAATTAGCTAGTATAGGTTTTGAAGCAAATATATCGCTATGCTTGAATAAATTTTGCTTTCCTTCTAAGTG
>NZ_LGSU01000034.1 GCF_002260545.1 Hydrocoleum sp. CS-953
ATTTATATTTTTACCACTCTAACTAAATTATCAATGCCACACTTAATTCGCAAATTTTTCATAACCATCCTTTTATTCTCTCTATTTTGTCTGAGCAACCCATCAAATGTAATGGCTGCCACTCAACCACAAAATATTACCCCCACCCAATTAGAAGAATTAGACAATCTATTTAATCAAGCCTTAGACGCCAGTAATAACGGTGACTTTACCAACGCCGAACAATTATGGACTCAAATCCTCGAACAATATCCCGACAACCCCGCCATCTGGAGCAACAGAGGTAATATCAGACTTAGCCAAAACAAAATAGAAGCAGCCATATCTGATTATGAAAAAGCAATAGAAATTGTACCCTTAGCACCCGATCCCTACCTAAATCGTGGTATTGCTTATGAAAGACTCGAAAAATGGTCAGAAGCGATCGCTGATTATAACCAAGTTATAGAATTAGACCCAACAGATCCAGTTGCCTACAATAACCGTGGCAATGCAGAAGCAGGATTAGGAGAATGGGAAAAAGCGACTGAAGATTATAAAAAAGCTTCCGAGTTAGCTCCCGAATATGCCTTTGCTCGTGCCAATTATTCTCTAGCTCTTTACCAAATAGGAGAAACTCAAAAAGCTATAAAAACCATAAAAGGTCTCGTTCGTAAATATCCTAACTTTGCTGATATGCGGGCAGCTTTAACAGCTTGTCTCTGGGAACAAGGCAAAAAAGGAGAAGCAGAAAGTAACTGGGTAGCTGCTGTAGGATTAGACCCCCGGTATCAAGACCTTGATTGGGTCGCTAATATTCGTCGTTGGCCACCAACATTAGTTAATAGTTTGCAGAAATTTATCAAAATAGAATAATCATATCAGTAGGGGTTTGGAAACCAAACCCAGCGTTGGTAAACCGAGCTATAAAATAATTGCGAGGGTGTTATTAAGAAACCGGGTTTGTTAGAGAAAGATGTCAGTGTGTATCTGCATCTAATACAAACCCGGTTTCTAGGTTTCTAGAAAAATCATAGCCACCCATCACCAACATCAAATGTTTTTATAGTGAGCTACTCAAATGAAAATTGCTGTAAGTCTGACCAAGAATATACGTTACCACAACAATGAATGGGGGTTTGGAGACCAAACCCCTACGGATGAAACAAAAAGCTAAAGCAAGAATTTAACTTCTAAATTCTGAATTCTTATTATTTGTGGCAAGCATACAATGAATGGGGGTTTGGAGACCAAACCCCTACGGATGAAACAAGAAGCTAAAGCAAGAATTTAACTTCTAAATTCTGAATTCTGAATTCTTATTATTTGTGGCAAGCATACAATGAATGGGGGTTTGGAGACCAAACCCCTACGGATGAAACAAGAAGCTA
>NZ_LGSU01000340.1 GCF_002260545.1 Hydrocoleum sp. CS-953
ATACTATATCAATATTAAAAAACTTATTTATTTAACATGAATTCGACATTATCTGCATTACAAGAACTAATAGAAATAGTAGCTAAATTACGTTCTCCAGAGGGGGGTTGTCCGTGGGATTTAGCTCAAACTCCAGAAACTTTAACTCCTTATATTGTTGAAGAAGCTTATGAAGTTGTAGATGCCATAAAAGGTGGGAATAAAGAAGCAATAGTTGATGAGTTAGGAGATTTATTATTACAGGTAGTTTTGCAAGCACAAATAGCTAGTGAAACCAATGATTTTACTTTAGCTGAAGTTGCTGAAAATATTAGCAAAAAAATGATTAGAAGGCATCCCCATGTATTTGGAGATGTGAAAGTAAATAGCACTGAAGAAGTTAAACAAAATTGGGAAGAAATTAAGGCAGCAGAAAATGGGGAAACTAATGATTTACTTAGTAAAAAATTAGGCAGATATGCTCGGCAGTTACCTCCACTTTTGGCAGCAATGAAGATTTCTAAAAAAGCTGCTGCTGTTGGTTTTGAATGGGAAAATGTTGATGGAGTTTGGGAGAAGTTTCACGAAGAAGTAGGAGAATTTGAAGAAGCTTTAAAGTCAGAAGATAAGGAACATCAACAAGCAGAAATGGGAGATATTTTGTTTGTTTTGGTGCAGTTGGCAAGGTGGTATAATTTAAACCCAGAACAAGCATTACAAGGAACAAATCATCGGTTTTTGAAACGATTTGCTTTGCTAGAAGAAATGTGTGAGCGACCTATTTCGGAATATAGTTTGGCAGAGTTTGAACAAATGTGGCAAAAGGCAAAAGCAGAATTAGCAATGGATAATTGATAATGGATAATTGATAATTAGAGAAAGTTTTCAGGCTAAAAGTAGGGAACAGAGATTACCTTAAATTCGACTTTTTCCAAAAATATTGGATTCTCTTGACTAATTGACTTCTGCCAGAAACCGGGTTTGTTAGAAAAAAATTTCAGTATGGTAAAGTATCTAAATACAAACCCGGTTTCTACACTTTAGTTTCGTTCTATCAACTTAACAAACTCACCAATAACCTTGACATATTCTTCCCCCGCCACCTCTAATAAATTATTATGACCAGCACCATCAACCCACAAAGAAAGCTTAGGTTGATTAGCTGTAGCAAAAAGTTTTTGCCCCTGAGAAAAAGGAATTACTAGGTCAACATTTCCGTGCATTACCAATACCGGGCAATTAACATTTTTAATCTTGTCAATACTGGGAAATTTGTCAAAGGGATAAATAGGGATGCGCGTCACTACCCTAAAGGCCGTTGTAAATGAACTTTCTATGACCAAACCAGCTACAGGTTTACGAGATGCCAAATCTACTGATGGCCCCCCACCCACTGAACGTCCATAAACAATAATTTGATTTGCAGGTATGCCTAATTTTTGGGTCAAATATTCATAAGCAGCATTAATATCTTCATAAGCGCCCTCAACTGAAGGTTTTCCCTGACTTGTACCATAACCCTGATAGTCATAGGAAAATATATTAAATCCAATATCTCGCAAATCTCGTAACCGGGGTAAAATTCGCCCCAGGTCTTCAGCATTACCATGACTGTAGAGAATAGTATATTTTGCCTTGGGTAATGGTAAATAAATTCCTGTAATTTGGACTCCATCGCCAGACTCAAGCTTGACAAAATCCTGGTTTTCCTGATAGCTAGATGGACGAGGTAAAAAAATTAACCGATCTGAGAAAAAGAAAGCATACAAACCAATAAGGATATAAATAATTAGTGTAGAGCGAATTAATCTAAGAATAGAAAATTTTCCTACCAGTAGTCTTATAATATTTTTCTTGTCCATAAGAATTGGCTCTTTACCTTATATTATTCTTTACAGAATAATTTTTAATGCAAGTCCAGTCTTGCTTTAACTGACATAATTTGTACTATTTTTAGTGAGGAACTAAATGACACTAGAATTTCCAGACGACCTCAAGTATCTTGAAACCCACGAGTATGTAAGAATGGATGGCGAAATTGCCACTATTGGTATTAGTGCCTTTGCTATTGAGCAATTGGGGGATATTGTATTTCTGGAACTTCCAGAGGAGGGAGACCAAATAGAAAAAGAAGGGTCTTGTGGCAGCATTGAGTCTGTAAAAGCAGTTGAAGACCTGAAAGCTCCTGTTACTGGTACAGTAGTAGAGCGTAATGAAGAAGTATTAGAAAGTCCAGAAAGGTTATCAGATGAAGACCCATATATAGAGGGTTGGCTCCTCAAGGTTCGTGTTAAAGACCCTGATGAATTAGAGGGAGATGATGTTTTCTCTGCTGACAAATATCGTGAGATGGTAGAGGGAGAATAGTATGGATAATGGATAATTGATAATGGATAATTGATAATTGATAATTGATAATTGATAATGGATAATTGATAATGGATAATTGATANATAATTCATAATTAGAGATAGTTTTCATTATTACTGGAGAGTACAAAATTATCCTAAAAAATAATTTGCTTTTAAGGCTGAAATTATTGCTGGAAAAGGTTTACAGCACCTAAAGTTTTGAATAGAAAGTTTATAACTTTTAGATAGCTGAAAGCCTTAGCTAGCAATAGTTATTTCTAGAAATTTGCACTGTCCAGTTCATTATTAATTATTGCTCTGCTGATTAAATGCTAAAGCCTTTATCTGTCAAGGCTTTAGCATTTTTAGTTCGGGAAAAAGTACCTACTTTTGAGCTGCTTTATACTCAAAAAGTTAGGATTTTGGGCACATAGTTGAGCAAAAAAATTACTCCCCTACTCCCCCGCTCCCCTACTC
>NZ_LGSU01000341.1 GCF_002260545.1 Hydrocoleum sp. CS-953
ACTTTAGGACAAATTCACGCCGAAAATATTATCCACAAAGATATTAATCCAGCTAATATAATTTACAACCCCAAAACTAAACAATTAAAAATTATTGACTTTGGCATTTCTACAAGATTAACTAGAGAAAATCCCATACTAAAAAATCCCAATGTATTAGAAGGAACTCTTGCCTATATTTCCCCCGAACAAACAGGTCGCATGAACCGAGGAATTGATTATCGGACAGATTTGTATTCCCTAGGAGCAACATTTTTTCAACTACTCACAGGTGAGTTACCATTTAACACCAAAGATTCAGTAGAATTAGTACATTGTCATATTGCTCAACCAGTAAAATTTCCCATAATTGAAAGTAGAGAAATTCCTCAAGTTTTGCAGACAATAGTGTTAAAATTAATGGCGAAAAATGCCGAAGACCGTTATCAAAATGCTTGGGGATTAAAATATGACTTAGAAAAATGTAGAAAACAGTTAAATGCAACAGGAAAAATAACCGAGGTTGAGCTTGGGGAACGAGATGTATGTCATCACTTCCTCATACCAGAAAAACTCTATGGCAGGGAAAAAGAAGTACAAAGTTTACTCAATGCGTTCGAGAATGTGGCAAGTGGAACGACAGAAATGATTCTCGTGGCGGGGTTTTCTGGCATCGGCAAAACAGCTATAGTGAATGAAGTACATAAACCGATAGTCAGACAAAGAGGTTATTTTATCAAAGGAAAATATGACCAGTTCAACCGCAATATTCCCTTTAGTGCTTTCACCCAAGCATTTCGAGAGTTGATGGCTCAATTACTAAGTGAATCAGATGCCGAATTAGTCAAATGGAAAGCTAACATATTAGAAGTATTGGGGGAAAACGGACAAGTAATTATTGATGTAATTCCAGAACTAGAAAGAATTATTGGGGAACAACCACCAGTTCCGGAATTATCGGGTAGTGCAGCACAAAACCGCTTCAATTTGCTTTTCAGTAAATTTGTAGAAGTTTTTACTAAGCAAGAACATCCCTTAGTGGTTTTTCTAGATGACTTACAGTGGGCAGACTCTGCTTCGTTAAATCTGCTGAAACTCTTGATGAGCGATCGCAAAGCAGGATATCTGCTGGTGTTGGGAGCATATCGAGATAATGAAGTATTTCCTGCTCATCCATTAATGTTGATTTTAGATGAAATTCAGAAACAGGGAGCAGACATAAAGACTCTAACTCTAGCTCCTTTAGATGAAGTAAATATTACTTGTTTAGTGGCGGATACATTGATGTGTTCTGTGGAAATTGCTACACCATTAGCACAGTTAGTGTATCAAAAGACTAAAGGAAATCCATTTTTTATCACCCAATTTTTGCAGGGGTTATATGAGGATGGCTGGATTAGATTTAATGCCAAGGTAGGATATTGGCAATGCGATCTGACACAAGTGCGTCAATTAGCACTGACTGATGATGTGGTAGAGTTTATGGTAGAAAGGTTGCAGAAGTTGCCAGAGAAAACACGGGATGTGATGAAACTAGCTGCCTGTATTGGCAACAAATTTGATTTAGCAACCTTAGCGATCGTGCGGGAAAAAACGCCAGGGGAGGTGGCAACAGATTTATGGCAGGGTTTGCGGGAGGGGTTTATTATTCCGGAGAGTGAAGTTTATAAGTTTTTTATGGGAGAGCAAAACCAGGAGAGGGAAATTGCAGATGTTTCGGTAGGTTATCATTTTTTGCACGATAGGGTACAACAAGCAGCTTATGCTTTAATTCCCAACAATGAAAAAGCAAGATTTCATTACAATATAGGACAACTACTACTGCAAAAGGTATCCCCAGAAGCAAGAGAAGAAAAGATTTTTGAGCTAGTTAGTCAATTAAATTATGGAATATCTTTAATTACAGCACAAACAGAACGAGATGAAATAGCAAAGTTTAATCTGATAGCTTGTAGAAAAGCTAGAAATGCTACTGCTTATCAAGCAGGTAGGGAATATGCCAGCATTGGATTATCATTACTAGGAGAAAATGCTTGGTCTAGACAATATGAAATGACTTTAGAATTCTATGAGTTGGGAACAGAATTAGCTGCTTTATGTGGTGATTTTGAGGTGATGGAACAGTTGATTGAGATAGTCATTGCCAATACCCGCTCTTTACCAGAACAGATGAATGTTTATCGAATTCAAATACAATCATATAATACGAGAAATTTAGCGACGGAAGCTATTAGTATTGCGAAACAATTTTTAGGGCAATTAGGTGTGAGTTTTCCGGAAACACCTACACAGAATGATATTCAACAGGCAGTTTCCGAAATTAGCCTAATGGTTAGCGATAGAGAAATCACAAATTNCGCTCTTTACCAGAACAGATGAATGTTTATCGAATTCAAATACAATCATATAATACGAGAAATTTAGCGACGGAAGCTATTAGTATTGCGAAACAATTTTTAGGGCAATTAGGTGTGAGTTTTCCGGAAACACCTACACAGAATGATATTCAACAGGCAGTTTCCGAAATTAGCCTAATGGTTAGCGATAGAGAAATCACAAATTTAGTCGAGCTGCCAATGATGCAGGAGCGAGAAAAAATTGCCATTGTGGAGATTGCCACTAGCACGATCCCAGCTACTTACCTTTCTGGTTCTCCCTTATTTCCATTATTGGTATCTTTGTCAGTCAAACTATCTATTCAATATGGAAATATTGGAGTTTCCGCCTTTGCTTATTCTTGCTATGGCATCGTTGCTTGTAGTGTATTGCAAGATGTCGATGTGGCGGTAGAGTTTGGTCAACTAGCACTACAGGTAGTCTCCAAACTGGA
>NZ_LGSU01000342.1 GCF_002260545.1 Hydrocoleum sp. CS-953
AAATGCTAAACTATCACAATCAATTTATGATGTGGCTTGAGAGGCATTTATAAAAAAACTTGAAACATTAGGGGTAAAACCTGGTTCTCATCTGGTAAAAGTTAGCCTTAATAATAGATATTAGAATTGTAGTAACTTTGGTCATAAAGTACATAAAATTCTGTCAGTTAGAACTCATTCTTCTCCTAAATAATGTAGTTTGGTAATAGACAGATATGAAAATTCAGTAATAAATATCTTAAATAAAACATTAAACAAGTTAGGTCTCATCTTTTCTACTTGGGTCGGGTTCAACATTAGGATAAGAACCAGGAAGCTCGAACTGTGAATTTGGGAAAGCCAAGATTATACTCCTTGCAGTTAACCATGAGAGAACCTCACCTCAGTCATTCCGAATAATTTGGATGACCAATAAATTTATTTAGCCAAATTCCCAGACCCACAAAATTTAAAATTTACTTTGACGTAAGCATCCCAAAACCAAGAACACAAAATCATGAAACCTTTCATCCGCCAAAAGCAAAGCCAGGTGGTCATTCGTCCCCTAGAGTACCGCGACCTAGAGGCTATCAAAAAGCTATGCTGGGAAACTCCAGAGGCCCAACACAACCACCGAGATGTTACTTTTAATCTCTCTCCCATTAACCTTAGCCAGAAATTGGCACAAATTCATCGTTGGTACTGGCCAATAAAGTTGTTGAGCCTTTTCCCTAATCCCTGCAAATATTTGTTAACTTCTTATGTTGCAGAAGTAGATGGACAAGTTAAGGGAGCAATCCAAGTTTGTCCAACAAATCGCACTCGCAGCAGTTGGCGGGTAGAAAGGATATTTATTGAAGAAGCAGGAAATACTAGAGGAATAGGTTCTCAACTACTTCGATACTGCTTTGAAAAAATTTGGGAAGCACGGACATGGTTGTTGCAAGTTAATGTGAATGATAAAGATACAATGGCACTGTATCGCCAAAATGGTTTTCAGCCATTGGCTCAAATTACTTACTGGACAATTACTCCCCAACAATTACAAGATTTATCCCAAACACAGCCAAATTTACCAAACTTACTACCTGTTAGTAATGCTGATGCTCAGTTGCTCTATCAATTAGATACTGCATCTATGCCACCTATGGTACGCCAAGTATTTGACCGCCATGTCCAGGATTTTCAAACTAGCTTTGTTAGTGGTTTGATTGAAGGAGTTAGACAATGGCTCAATCATACTGAGTTGGTAAGTGGTTATGTGTTTGAGTCTCAACGCAAGGCAGCAATAGGTTACTTCCAAGTAAAATTATGCCGTGATGGTACACAACCACACATAGCTGAGTTAACTGTACATCCGGCTTATACTTGGTTATACCCAGAATTATTATCACAAATGGCAACATTGGCTCAAGATTTTCCTAATCAATCTTTGCAACTTGCTTCTGCTGATTATCAACCTGAACGTGAAGCATATTTGGAACAGATAAAAGCTAAACAAATTGAACATACTTTGTTAATGTCTCGTTCTGTTTGGCATAAAGTTCGGGAGTCTAGGTCAGTCATTTCCGATCTCCAACTTTCGGAAGTTCTGCAAAGTTTGCAACCCGCGAGAAAGCCTGTTCCTAGTCGTAGTTCTTGGTTGAAAATGATGCAAAATAAAAAAGATATGGGTAGTAATTCCCAGACAAATACTCATAATAACCATTATTGGGAAGGAAAAAATGAAAAACTAAATTCTGATGCAGAATTTATTCNGTCTAGGTCAGTCATTTCCGATCTCCAACTTTCGGAAGTTCTGCAAAGTTTGCAACCCGCGAGAAAGCCTGTTCCTAGTCGTAGTTCTTGGTTGAAAATGATGCAAAATAAAAAAGATATGGGTAGTAATTCCCAGACAAATACTCATAATAACCATTATTGGGAAGGAAAAAATGAAAAACTAAATTCTGATGCAGAATTTATTCCTCCTAATTCAAAAAGTGCAGAGAATAATGATGATGAAAAAATCTAAGAATTATGATTTTTTAGTCTGTAACTAAATTAAATTTTTCATTGAAAAAGGAGTATAATTTCCAATGCCTCAAAATCGGATTTCCGCCTTAGGTTTGGATGTAGGTAGAAAACGTATGGGGGTCGCAGGATGTGATGGTACTGGTTTAATTGCTACTGGTATTACTACTATCAAGCGGACCTCATTTCAGCAAGATATAGCTCAATTGCAAACTATTGTCCAGGAACGTCAAGTACAACTTCTTGTGGTTGGTTTGCCCTATTCTATGAATGGTTCTATAGGTTTTCAAGGTAGGGAAGTACAAAAATATGCTCAAAGGTTGTCACAGACTCTCGAACTACCTGTAGAATATGTTGATGAACGTTTGACTTCGGTTCAAGCTGAGGAAATGCTGAAGGCGGCTAATATTTCTCCTTCTCAAAATAAGGGTTTAATTGATAGAAAGGCAGCAGCTTTGATTTTGCAACAATGGCTTGATGAACGGAGAGAAAACAATATTCAGTTTAGTAGTTAATAACTCTATATCGTTAGACTTAGCAAATACTAATTTTATCAGGATAAAATACTAAATCTCAAAGGTTTTGGTACATATCTTTCAGGTGGTCAGGAGTCAGGAGTCATTAGTTAGTAAAAAAAGGTACTAATACCAAGGGTGATAAATGTTTATTACAAATGGTAGAAGCAAGGAAGAGGGAAGAATTCATTAATGGATAATTGATAATGGATAATTGATAATTACCGAAATATTGTGGTTTAAAGCCTCCCCTTTTAAGGGGATAATAAATAAAAATTTTCCTGTTTGTCAATCCTCTCCTTTTCA
>NZ_LGSU01000343.1 GCF_002260545.1 Hydrocoleum sp. CS-953
AAAGGTGACAAACATCCCAACATAATAAATGGTTATGTAGCTTGGGAAACAGTACAGTTAGCCAACTTAGCACAAACTAAAAAACTCTTCGGTGAATACAAGTCCATCCACTCCCAGGTATTGCAAGATGTGATCCAGCGCGTACAAACTACTATGGATAACTTTACCTTACCTGATAAAAACGGTAAAACCAGTGGCAGACCTAAATTCAAGGGGAAATATTATTATAATTCCTTCAGCTATCCTCAGTTATCAAATACCAACAACATTGTCAAAAATGCCAATGGTCGGTATTGTATCAATTTACCAAAGATTGGCTTAGTCCCTTTAGTATACAATCGCTCAATACCAGTAGGATTCAAGATTAAGACAGGTACAGTAGTACGCGCGGCAGACGGATGGTATATTAGTTTCACCATAGAAGATAAAAGTGTACCTGTAGAGGCAGGAGAAATTCAGCCCACCTTGGAAAACTCAAAGGGTATTGATTTAGGGTTGTTGCACTATGCTGTTACCAGTGATGGTGAGTTTATAGAAGTGCCTAAGTTTTTCAGATTCTCTGAGTATCGCTTGTCTAAACTACAAGTAAGATTAGCTAAAAAACCAAAACATTCTCAGAGTTGGAAAATTCTCAAAGGTAAAATAGGTAGACTCCATCAACTAATAGCTAGACAACGTTTGGATTGGCAATTCAAGCTAGCTTATCACTTGTTTTCAGATGTAAGTGTGATTTTTGTAGAAGATTTGCAAATAGCAAATTTAGTCAGACGTTGCCAAGCCAAATTAGGGAACAATGGTCAATTCTTACCCAATGGTCAATCAGCCAAGTCAGGATTGAATAAGTCTTTACAGGATGCAGCATTTGGCCAGTTTGTTCAGATTCTAGAGTATGTAGCCTGGAAACTAGGCAAGAGAATGATCAAAGTAGACCCAAAAGGTACATCTCAACATTGTTGGGAGTGTTTGAACAGGGTTTCTAAAAGCTTATCAGAGCGCTGGCATTCATGCCCTAAATGTGGTCAAGAGCTTGATAGGGACTATAACTCAGCCCTTCTGATACAAAAAATCGGATTATTATCAACACAGGGGGAGGACATCACCTCTGTAAAAACAGCGGTCAGGGTTTCCCTGGCTGAAGAATCCCGCGTTGTCCCGTAAGGGGAACGTCGGGAGTATGTCAAGATAATGTTAACTATTGAGACTCTATTTGATGAAAATTTTTATTTGGCTTTAAACCCCGATGTTCTAGATGAAGTTGCTGCGGGAAATTTCAGTAGTGGATTGGAACATTTTCTCAATGTCGGTCAATTTGAAAATAGAGACCCCAATGCTTTATTTGATACTAGCTTTTATCTAGAAACTAATACTGGTATTGCTGCTGCTGTTCAAGAGGGTAGGCTAACTGCAGTAGAGCATTTTCTTGAGTTTGGTCAATTTGAAAATCGCGACCCTAGTCCCGTTTTTAATACGGCTTTTTATGTCTCAAATCCTGAATTTGCTGCAACATTAGAATCAGCAAATTTAACTCCTTTTGAACATTTTGTTAGGTTTGGTCAATTTGAATTTCGTGACCCTAGTTTTTTATTTGATACAGGGTTTTATCTTACTGAAAATCCTGATGTAGTGGAATTATTAAATAATGGTATATTTGCTAGTGCAATTCAACATTATATTGTAGCCGGATTGCCACAAAATCGTTTGAGTACGCCTCCAGATTTTAGAGATGATTTATTGAATCTTACTGATAAAAAAGGTGTCCGAAAAGACAAACACCGAATTGACCCTGGACAACTTCCGCAAGGTCTTTAACGCCTCCGAGTTCTGGAGCGTGATGAAGGTCACCATCTACTACACGGTCTTCGGTACCGGCGGCGCCCTGGTCCTCGGCCTCTTCGCCGCGCTGCTAAAAAACCGCCGAAAAATATTATTTGGATAGTGCTTTTAAAAGAANTCCTGATGTAGTGGAATTATTAAATAATGGTATATTTGCTAGTGCAATTCAACATTATATTGTAGCCGGATTGCCACAAAATCGTTTGAGTACGCCTCCAGATTTTAGAGATGATTTATTGAATCTTACTGATAATTTAGGTGTTTTAGGAAGCGCAGAAGTTAATGATTTTGTTAGTAGTGGAAATCCCACAGATATTTATAGTTTTATTTTGAATAATCCTAGTAGTTTAGATATAGTTTTAGGTAGTTTGAGTGGAGATGCAGATATAGAATTAATTGAAGATATTAATAATAATGGAGTCGCAGAAGCTTTAGAGGTTTTTGCCGAGTCGAGAAATGTTGGTAATGTTGATGAGAGAATAGTTGTTGATTCCTTGCCAGAAGGTAATTATTTTGTCAGAGTTTCTCAATTTGATAGTGATACAAATTATTCCTTGTCTTTAGAAGCTAATCCAATTTAGGTTTAATAATTCAGCATTCAGCTATTACAAGCAGAAATAAATATTGAAAAACTTCAAAGAATTAAAAGTATGGAGAAAAGCTCATCAGTTAACCTTAGTCGTTTTATTCAAAAGGAAAGGATGAGTTGAGAGCTAAGAGCTGAATGCTTACATTTCGGTCAAGTTTTCTTCATCAGAAATATTTTTGATAAACTTGCAATTAAAATAGAGATGTTGGGTACAACGTCTCTATTTATTTTTTATATCAAATCCCGTAGAATCATAATTAGATGGTTAATCTAGGAGTCATATAGAATCTTTTCGGATAATTTTTTTTCTCAAAAACCTTGCTATATTTGATTAGGTGGAAGAGGGACGTTGCATAAGGGCGTCCGTACGGGAGTGTGGGAGGTGTGGGGAAGG
>NZ_LGSU01000344.1 GCF_002260545.1 Hydrocoleum sp. CS-953
AGTAGAATTCTCCGACTTACCAGAAGGGTTCCAATTCACAACACCAAACGAAGGTGGAAATGATGACTTAGACTCCGATGCAGATACCACAACAGGTCAAACACCAACAGTAACAGTACAGTCGGGAGAATTCAACGAATCTTTAGACGCAGGTCTAGTTCAACTCACTCCTGGTATCGACATTGAGAAGTTTGTCAATGGTGAAGATGCTGATACTGCTGCTGAAGCGGAGGAAATCTTACCTGGTGATGATGCTGTATTTACTTATGAAGTAACTAACACTGGTAACGTTTCCTTTGCAGCTAATGAAGTTACCGTCACTGATGATGATGGTACACCTGGTGATACATCCGATGATTTCAATCCAGACCAAGTGTTAGCAGGTGATTTCAATGTTGGTGATGAGAACCAAAATAACTTGCTTGATAGTGATGAAACTTGGAGTTACACAAAAACACTACCTGCTGAGAACTTATCTACTAGCACAACCACAACTAAGAATCATGTAATTGACTTTGAAGGTTTCGCTGCTGGTACTGTCATTGATAATGAGTACAACGATTTAGGTGTCACCATTTCTGCAACTGGTGGTTCAAATCAAGCGATGATCTTTGATAGTGCTAATCCTACAGGTGGAGATCATGACCTGGAAACTCCTGGTTCTGGTCCAAATAACACCACACCACAAGGCAATATCTTAATCATCTCTGAAGATGGTGACAGTTCTAATCCTGATGACGAAGCTGACGGCGGTACTATTACTTTTGATTTTGATAACCCTGTTAATATCAACTCCCTCAGCTTTATAGATATTGAGGAAGCTGGTGGCAAAATCATCACAACTGATGCAGATGGAAATGTAACAACTACCGATATTGCTGCACTTGGTCAAGATGGTGATAACAGTTTCCAAACTTTAAACATCAATGATAATGATGTGGTTAAGTTGGAGGTTGAATTAGCTGGTAGTGGTGCTATCTCTGGTTTAGATTTTGACAAGGTTGAGGTGATTGATGCTCCTGGACTCTACACCAATATAGCTACTGTGACTGCTGGTGGTGTTAGTGATGAGGATGCTGCAAATTATAAGAACCCACCACTCACTCCTGGTATCGACATTGAGAAGTTTGTCAATGGTGATGATATTGATGTTACTGACCTCAATAACCTACCCGAAATTGCAGCAGGTGCAGATGTCACCTTTACCTATACTGTCGAAAACACAGGTAACGTNCTGACCTCAATAACCTACCCGAAATTGCAGCAGGTGCAGATGTCACCTTTACCTATACTGTCGAAAACACAGGTAACGTGGACTTCACAAAGGAGCAAGTTGTCATCAGTGACGACAACGGAACTGTAGATGATACTGGTGATGACTTTACTCCCACTCTAGTTACATCTAGTGATGTTGGCTCAGATGGCATTCTCAGTGCAGGTGAAACTTGGTTATACACTTCCGCTACGGAAGCAGCCCAAGATTTAACCGTTACTACTGGCTCCACTGACACTACCTTTATTTTCAATGGTTCTAGCAGTACAGATGGTCCCGATGGTAATACTCGTTCCTTCACTCAAGATGGTGTTTCAGTTGATGTCCGTGGCTTCAGTCGTAACAGTAGTGGTCATTGGAATGCTGGTTATGTTGGTGTGTATAACGGAGGTTTAGGCGTTACCAACAGNCTGACCTCAATAACCTACCCGAAATTGCAGCAGGTGCAGATGTCACCTTTACCTATACTGTCGAAAACACAGGTAACGTGGACTTCACAGCTAATGAAGTTATCATCAGTGATGATAACGGAACTGTAGATGACACCAGTGATGACTTTACTCCCACTCTAGTTGCATCTAGTGATGTTAACTCAGATGGCATTCTCAGTGCAGGTGAAACTTGGTTATACACTTCCGCCACGGAAGCAGCCCAAGATTTAACCGTTACTACTGGTTCCACTGACACTACCTTTATTTTCAATGGTTATAGCAGTACAGATGGTCCCGATGGTAATACTCGTTCCTTCACTCAAGATGGTGTTTCAGTTGATGTCCGTGGCTTCAGTCGTAACAGTAGTGGTCATTGGAATGCTGGTTATGTTGGTGTGTATAACGGAGGTTTAGGCGTTACCAACAGGGGTGAAGACGGTTCTCATCACCGAGTGGATAATGGGACTCAAGTTGATTATCTCCTCTTTGAATTTGAACACCATGTTACGGTCGATAAAGCGTTCCTCGACTATGTCTGACCTGAAGNTAGCAGTACAGATGGTCCCGATGGTAATACTCGTTCCTTCACTCAAGATGGTGTTTCAGTTGATGTCCGTGGCTTCAGTCGTAACAGTAGTGGTCATTGGAATGCTGGTTATGTTGGTGTGTATAACGGAGGTTTAGGCGTTACCAACAGTGGTGAAGACGGTTCTCATCACCGAGTGGATAATGGGACTCAAGTTGATTATCTACTCTTTGAATTTGACCAAGATGTTACCGTCGATAAAGCCTTCCTAGAATATGTCGGACATGATAGTGATATTTCCATTTGGATCGGCGACAGCAATGGTGCTGAGATATCCTCTTTGAGTGATAGTCTGTTGTCTAGCTATGTCAAAGAAAATAACTTTACTCATTCGAGTTCTAGTCGCTGGGCTGACTTTAACAGTGCTAACTTAACAGGAGATACCGTAATCATCTCNCTTTCTGCTGCGGGTGAAACAAGCATCGGCAATTATGTCAACATTGCAACTGTAACCGCTGGTTCTGTAAGTGATGAAGACCAAAGTGGTTATACAAACCCTGAAGGCGAACCAGAACCAGAACCTCAA
>NZ_LGSU01000345.1 GCF_002260545.1 Hydrocoleum sp. CS-953
GAATGCTGACTGCTAAATGCTAAATGCTTGTATTATATAATACCTAATTTATTGAATTTGAGTCTCAAACCGGATGGAAAATCGAAGATTTTTCAATCATAAATTATCATACAAACTTTTAAGATTTTAGGGAATAGGTGAAGAGTGAATAGGGAATAAAAATTTGATAATGCCAAAAACTTTGAAGCGATGGTGAATAAAGAACGGAGTTTTATCCCTCAAACAGTTTTAGTGTTTTCGCCTGTCACCGAGTATGAAACACTTCATAACATATTTACCGAAATATTGTGGTTTAAAGCCTTCCCTTTTAAGGGGATAATAAAGAAAAATTTTCCTGTTCGTCAATCTTCTTCTTTTTCTTTTCAAGGAGAGGTAATTCTAAATTCTTAATTCTAAATTCTTAATTCTTGAACTAGCATTCCGAAGCAAAGAAAATTAAAAAGTGGAGCTTTGCGTCAACAATTGTATAGATTGGTATGTGGCATATTATATAGCAATCCTATTTTATTCGTNAAGGAGAGGTAATTCTAAATTCTTAATTCTAAATTCTTAATTCTTGAACTAGCATTCCGAAGCAAAGAAAATTAAAAAGTGGAGCTTTGCGTCAACAATTGTATAGATTGGTATGTGGCATATTATATAGCAATCCTATTTTATTCGTGGCAAAAATTTTATTGCTTTTTAGGGAAAAGACAACAGGCAACAGATAGAAGTTTCAACTTTTTTATTTACTTTTTAATTACCGACAATCTATTTAGAATTGCTACAGTGTCTTTGCCTAAGTCCTAATTATTTTTAGTTTTAATTTAATTAACCCCAACTCTCAGGAAATAGTGAAGAGTTGAGGTAGTTTTTCGACGAAATTAACTTTAGCCTTACTTTAACTAATAGTCTTATATCTTTGATCAAATTTTTGACTTTTGACTTTTAACTTGATTAGGCGATCGCCGACTCTTGAGTACGAGCAAAAATCATTCTACCTGCAGAAGTTTGTAAAGAACTGGTAACAATAACTCGCACCTCATCACCAACATATCCACTACCAGACTCTACAACAACCATCGTACCATCATCTAAATAACCAATACCCTGAGAAGGTTCCTTACCTTCCTTACGAATTTTGATTTCAATAGTATCACCAGGTAAATAAGTAGGGCGCATTGCCTGAGTCAAATCATTAATATTTAGTACAAGAACTTTTTGTAAACTTGCAACTTTAGACAAATTGTAGTCATTAGTTAATAAAGTACCATTAATTTCCAGAGCAAAACGAACCAACTTAGCGTCTACCGTAGAAATTTCTTCATAGTCTCCAAAATGGATTTGAATTTGAGAAGGGTAAACCTCTTTAAGTCTATTTAAGATGTCTAAACCTCGTCTACCTCTCACTCTTTTTTGATCGTTAGAAGCATCAGCAATAAGCTGTAGTTCTTGTAAAACGAAGTGCGGTACAAGAATTTGACCCTCCAGAAAACCTGTTTCCAATAAATTTTCTATTCTGCCATCAATAATACAGCTAGTATCCAAAATCTTAGTAGCAGCAGGTTTAAGAGTTCCTTCTGCTACCAATACTGCATCTAGACTGTTAGGATTAATTAGCCGTAAAAAACCACGCCCATGAGTATCAGCAANATAAATTTTCTATTCTGCCATCAATAATACAGCTAGTATCCAAAATCTTAGTAGCAGCAGGTTTAAGAGTTCCTTCTGCTACCAATACTGCATCTAGACTGTTAGGATTAATTAGCCGTAAAAAACCACGCCCATGAGTATCAGCAACGTTAACTCCTGTAAAACCTAACATTACACTGCCTAAAACTGCTACAAGAGGTTTAATAAAACTAAACTCCTGGGGAATAGGTAGTAAAAACAGTGGCGCTAACATTAAGTTTGCCACTAATAGTCCTATAACTAATCCTATTGCCCGTGTTAATAATAAGTCAACAGGCATCTGTCTAACTTTTATTTCTACTCGCCGATATGTAGTTTGAAATACTAATCCGACTACAAAGCCAATCAAAGATGTAAAAGCAGATAATACTGAACGTAATCCTTCGATGTTAGTAACTTGTAGTAGTACATTGGGTGGGAGAAGTTCTATGCTATAGAAACCTATTCCTGCTCCAGCAAGTACAAATGAAATGATAATTATTGCGTCAAGCATTTTTTGAGTTTGTTTTTTTGTTTTATAGAAGATAGGACTTACGCAAAGACCATCTATATAGCGTTCAAAACTATAACGTTATAGTTTTTTAACTCTATATATAGTACCTCTGCGTAAGTCCTGGAAGATATAGATATTTCCCCAGAAGGTACTCACCAATAATGATTGAGAACCATAATTTTTGGGCTGCTCAATGTTGTCTCTATTATATCTTTACAGTTGATGTGCCATTCTTTACGGTTCTCTTTTTATTAGGTTTTAACCTCATTGAGACTTGGTAACAATTAATAATGTCGCTTCCCCTTTACAGTTACTACTAAAGTACAAAATCTATTTTACGAGCAAAAGAATGTGATTATTTTTACTTGATTTGTCATAAAAAATTCTGGTACATTACTGATTTTATTTAGGATGACTGTAAAATACTCAAGGTTTGCTGAAAAAGTCTTTTAGTAGGGGATAGGAGTCAGGAGTCAGAAGTCAGGATAAATGAGAGTTATAGAGTAGGTAGTCACAAAAATAGTCCCTTGATTTTTCTGGCTCACATTACCCAAAAATGCTCACTTTTTCAGCTTGAACGACTGAAAACCTGGTACTTTTTCAAGCTCTAAAATTGCTAAAACCTTTATCTATCAACTCTTTGATATTTAATCAGCAAACC
>NZ_LGSU01000346.1 GCF_002260545.1 Hydrocoleum sp. CS-953
TGAAAACCAGGGGCAACGAACCAACGAAATTTCCTGTTTAATAATAGATGAGGCAAAAAATCAGACTTCAAAATCCTCACCTTGAGTGCTTCACACAATGATATGGGAAATGCCAGAAAAACTAAAACGATCTAGTTAGAGTTACCATCCGGTGAAAACCAGACGCAACGAACCAACTAATTTCCATGTTTGATGATAGATGAGCAAATAGTCAGACTCAAACACCTTAACTTTTGAGTGCTTCACGCAATGATATATTCCCCACCATCAAAACTCAGACGATACTCAGACGATCTAGTTATAGTTACTATCTAGTGAAAACCAGGGGCAACGAACCAACGAAATTTCCTGTTTAATAATAGATGAGGCAAAAAATCAGACTTCAAAATCCTCACCTTGGAGTGCTTCACACAATGAGATAGGAAATGCCAGAAAAACTAGATCGATCTAGTTATGGCTCAATATCTATGGAGAGATATTTCTAATATAGAAAAAGAGTCCCTTAATGAACCTAGAAGAGTGTTTTTGGGCCAAAAAAATGAATAAAAGTTAAAGAAGTCTTGAAATCTACATAAATTAAAGGTTTTACCGCTCCATATTACCCAATCAGAGATTAGAATAAACCAGTGAAAGCTAGATTATATGGGGTTTTCAGCAAAAAAAATATCAAGTTTTGCCTAAGACAGCCACTTATGATATGCCAGAGAATCTGGGAAAACATTATCAGTCAAAAGGTTTGAGGTTTTGGTAAGAATTATAAAAAGGTACAGTTAACAGCAAAAAGCCCAGTAACTGAAAAACCTACTCACAAGACCCCAAAACTTTGCTGACTTGAACTTAAGATTTACTGGTTACTAACTAAACCCTGCTAGAATGTTTTGTCCAAATAAAAAAGGAGTATTTCAATGAACAAAGGTGAATTAGTTGACGAAATTGCAAAAAAAGCTGACGTTACGAAAAAGCAAGCCGATGCTGTACTAAGTGCAGCCCTAGAAGCTATCATGGAGGCTGTGGCTAGTGGGGACAAAGTTACCCTAGTTGGCTTTGGTTCATTTGAATCAAGAGAACGCAAAGCACGGGAAGGTCGTAATCCCAAAACAGGTGACAAAATGGAAATACCTGAAACTACAGTACCAGCCTTTTCTGCGGGTAAATCTTTCAAAGAGTTAGTCGCCGACAAGAACGGTAAATAAATAGAATCCAGCTTTGACTAAACCAGTACACGGAGGAAATTTAGCTTGGGCAGCCACAATAGCAGGTTGTCAAATATCTGCTATTCTGGATTTCTCAGCTAGTATTAATCCTCTAGGGCCACCTGATTCTGCCATTAATGCCATTCAAACTAATATCAGTCAACTTAGAGCTTACCCAGACCCTAATTATCAGGAGTTAAGGAAAGCTCTTAGTTTGACTCATCCTCCTCTAACTCCAGAGTGGATTTTGCCTGGCAATGGTGCAGCCGAATTATTAACTTGGGCAGCTCTAGAATTGTCAAAGCTGGAAAAAATTTATTTAGTAGCGCCTGCTTTTGGTGACTATCGACGCGCTCTGCAAACTTTTACAGCTAATGTAGTTGAATTTCCTCTAACAATAGGGGAATGGAAATTAGAGCAGTTGGAAATAGAAGCTGATACAAACAAAGGACTGCTGCTCAATAATCCTCACAATCCCACGGGAATGTTGATGGAGCTAGAAACAATAGTCCCTTATTTGGAACAGTTTGGTTTGGTAGTGGTAGATGAAGCATTTATGGACTTCTTACCACCACCCCAACTTCAAAGCTTAGTACCACTGGTGACAAAATTTGAGAATTTGGTTATTTTACGCTCTCTGACTAAATTCTATAGTTTACCGGGATTAAGATTAGGTTATGTAATTTCTCATCCTGAACGCCTCCAAAAATGGCAAAAATGGCGAGACCCTTGGCCTGTAAATACCTTGGCCATAGCTGCGGCCCAAGGAGTTCTTCAAGACCAAGCATTTCAACAGGAAACTTGGAATTGGTTAGCAGATGCTCGTCCTCAACTATTCCAAGGTTTAAGGGAGTTACCGGGTTTACAACCATATCCAGGTGCAGCCAACTTTTTATTAGTCCACTCTCAAACATCCGTTGACCAGCTACAGATAAAATTACTCAAACAACATAAAATTTTGATTAGAGATTGTTTGAGTTTTCCAGAATTGGGCGATCGCTATTTTCGAGTCGCTGTCCGTACCCAACAAGAGAATCAAAAGTTAATTGATGCTTTAGCAGAAATTTTGAATTGAGGAGTCAGGAGTCGTAGGGGCTTGCTGGCCATTCGCCCTTACAGAATAAACGGGAATTATAGGAGAGGTAGGAGGAAGAATTTTCAATAATTGATAATTACCTCTCCCTAAAACGGATTGGATTGAATAAAAGGAAAGTAAATTCATTGTTTCTCCTTAATCATGAGAGGCTTTAAACCTTAATTATTCGGTAAGAGTGATTTTTCTGTCCTTATCTACATAGTAGGGGTTCGGTCTCCAAACCGAAAAAGTCTTGTAGTAAGGGGAGGAGTCAGGAGTCAGGAGTTAGGGGAATTATAGAGGAGGTAGGAGGAAGAATATTCCCTTGATTTTTCTGCCTTTATCTGCCTAAAATGCTAATTTTTTGAACCTGAGCGACCTAAAAGCTTGCAATTTTTTCGACTGAAAAAAAGCTAAAACATCTACAGATAAAGGTTTTTATATTTAATCAGCAAGCCTTAACTTAGAGATAATTTTCATTATCCACTATCCATTATCAATTAATAAGATTTCCGTACTTGATTTAATTAAGTACAGTTTTAACCAGAGGTAATTATTC
>NZ_LGSU01000347.1 GCF_002260545.1 Hydrocoleum sp. CS-953
ATGTCTTGCTAACAGGGGGCGACCCGATGACCATGAAAGCATGGCAACTGGCCCTGTATATTGAACCTTTACTCGAACCAGAGTTTGACAAAATCCAGCCGAAAAGGAACAAAATATATCAAAGTTTAACTATTAGCATAACCGTAATATTAAACGTATTATTATCTAGCCGTGCTCAAGCAGAATCATTTGAAAACTTATTAAAAAGTTCATTAACTCCACCAGAGATAGAAATACATAATATTATGGGTGATAAAAAAGCATTAGAAACAGCTCGTAATGCTTGTATTTTTCTACAGAAAGGTAATTCTGTTCAAGAATTTTCAACTCAGGCAGCTATATCACTACTTCAGTTAGGTTTAACACAAGAGCAATTACAAACGGCAGCTCTTTATACAGGTAAAGTCATAGCTACAGGTGTAACTTCTTTTTGCCCAGAATATAAATCAAAATTACAAGAGTTGCAACTATAATTGTAAACATTCAGTTATCAGCTATTAGCTTTCAGCTATTAACTTATTGTTTTTGAAGGAAGAATCTGAGTTGAAAAATGAAGCTAAAATTAAAAGTTATTTTAATATAAAATCCGGTTATAAAGTAATCGCAAAATTACTTTCAAAAAATATCCGAAAANAACATTCAGTTATCAGCTATTAGCTTTCAGCTATTAACTTATTGTTTTTGAAGGAAGAATCTGAGTTGAAAAATGAAGCTAAAATTAAAAGTTATTTTAATATAAAATCCGGTTATAAAGTAATCGCAAAATTACTTTCTCTGAATACAGATGTTCTATTGAATAATAATTTTAAAATTCATGTCATTCAAATTCTTTATTTCTCCTGACTCCTGACTCCTGACTCCTGACTCCTGACTCCGAGTGTGATACGATCACTAATTATCCAGATTCTATATAAAAGCATATTATCTAATCTTTATTATTAATTACTTGGTATAGGATTATTAATAAGGAAAAGCTATTTGCGTAGCATTCCGCAGGAAAAAGTGAAGGGTAATACCTGAATGCTTACCTAAAATAGAAATAGTATAGTAAAGATTGGTTTACTCTTTTATTTATTCCATTGTTTGATAATTTTAATAACTAGAAAAAACTCCCCTTTCTCGTAGTTGCTGCATAAAATACTCTTCCAGACTAAACCTTTCTATATTCATAGTAATTAGTGTAGCTTTCATTAATCCCAGACTAACTAAAAATTCTTGAGGATCTCCCTGCAAATGACCTTGCCAAAAATTATTCTCAAATTCTAAATCTGGTATCCATTGTTTAAGTATTTCCAGATTACCACTTTTACCCTTAACATAATAGGTTTCATTTGTACCTAATATTTCATCCAAAGTACCGATACAAATTAATTCTCCTTCTGCAAGAATAGCTATCCTATCACAAATTTTTTCCACATCTGATAAAACATGACTATTAAAAAAAATAGTCTTTCCTTGTTCTTTAAGAGAGACAATAATTTCTCTGATTTGATAACGCCCCATTGGATCTAAACCAGACATAGGTTCATCTAAAAAAACTAATTCTGGGTCATTAATCAAAGCTTGCGCCATGCCAACTCTTTGCAACATTCCTTTAGAATATTGACGTAGTTGTTTTCTAATAGCTGTTGATTTAGATAATCCAACTAAGTCGAGTAACTCTGGAATTCTTTGTTTTTGTATTGATGTTGGTATTTGAAATAATCCTGCTACAAACTCCAGAAATTCCCATCCAGTTAAATAGTCATAAAAATAAGGATTTTCTGGTAAGTAGCCAATTTTTTCTTTAACTGGGCGATTGCCTATTGGTTTCCCTAATAAAATTCCCGCTCCAGAGGTAGGGCGAACAATTCCTAATAAAGTTTTAAGTAGGGTAGTTTTACCTGCACCATTCTGCCCCAAAAGTCCAAAAGTCTCCCCTTGATAAACTGTCAAATTACAATTTTTAAGAGACTCTATTTTTTGATTCATCCAAAAGCCAATGCGGTATGATTTACCTAAATTAGAAGTTTCTATCACTGGCAATTTTTCTGGTGTCTTTGCCTCAGTGGGAAAATTGACAGTAGATTCCATAAAAATTCAGTTTATATATTTAATATCTTATTTTTTAGCATAAATTGAATTAGCACTTCTGGACTAGAACCCGGAAAGCCTAGTTTTTTAATAGCATTTCAGATAGATAACCTCAAGTCATAACCAGAACTCTTTAGAGATGTTCCATGGAACATCCCTACTGTCGTCTACTCATATTACAACTGCTGTACACAGAATTTACCAATTTTTGAGTTCTAAACACTACATCTATTAAGGTATTATAGTTTTAATAAGACTTACAAAATTTACTATATATAGAGAACAAAAACTATAGCGCTATAGTTTCAAACTCTATATATATGGTCTGGGGCGTAATTCCTTTTTAATTTACCACTAACTAGATATAGTGTTTTTATGTAAGTCTTATTTCGTAGTTGAATTATATCAGGACTTGTATAAAACCCAGATAATTACTATATCTAAGTCATTGCGATTGGAACGGAGTGGAAGGTTTGCGGAGCATTCCGGAACGGATAGTAATCTCAAGAGTTGAGGATATTACTTCCTATCATAGCGATGACAAATGTTCAACTGGATTTTAGATTACGCAAAGGCACTATGTATAGAGTTCAAAAACTGTAGCGCTATAGTTTTTAACGCTATATATATCGTCTCTGTGTTGTAAGTCCTATATATGTTATATAAGACTAACCACAAATCTAATCAAAGCGCTCAAATCGCGAACATGGTTAGTCCAGCCTACTTAGCAATAAGTAAACGTTATTTTGGTCAC
>NZ_LGSU01000348.1 GCF_002260545.1 Hydrocoleum sp. CS-953
TCCTTATATTCAGTCAACTAAAGTTTTCCTGGAGGTAAAGGTAATTATCAATTATCCATTAATTAAAAAATACTTCTTATAGCGGTGATTAATCCTTGACAGACTCCTGTGAGAAAATCTAAATCTAAAGTTTCAAGAGTATCACTGTTTTGATGATAATTAGGATTTCGCATATTTGCAGTATCGGTAATCATTATAGCTTTATATCCTCTATCCCAAAATGGTGCATGGTCACTGCGACGGGTATCGGGAACAATTAAACCTCTATTTGGTACTGGCAAGCACTGACAATTAGTTCCTCTTTTATTGATATTTCTACTCATTTGTAACATATCAATAACAGTCAATAAATTACCAATTAATGCAATAAAATTACCCTGGTTTGGATAAAAATATTTTAATCCAGGAGGATAACTTTGAGAATTGGGATTAGAGTCACAATAACCAAGCATTTCTAGAGATATCATTAGTCTAAGTTGTTGTTGTTTTTGTTTGAGTTTTTCTGCATAATGTTCACTTCCTAATAATCCATATTCTTCCATATCAAAGGCAACTAAACTAACTGGATATTTAAAAGGTTGAGAAGAAAATTCTCTAGCTAATTCTAGTAAAACTGCTACTCCAGTACCATTATCATCTGCTCCTGCTGTACCTGGTACTGTGTCATAATGAGCGCCAATTAATATTGGTGGTAATTCTCGTTTTTTATTGTTTTTCAGAGAAGGTAAATTCAAGATTAAATTTTGATGATTTTTGCCTGTAACTTGAAATTCATCAATTTCTACATTTCCGAACTGTGATAATTCCTGATAAATATATTGTCTGACATAAAAATGTCCTATTGATGAAAAATATGGGTCGCGATCGCGCACTATTTCTTTTAGATGATTTTGTAATCTTGTCTGTAAATCAAAAGTCATGTTTTTTATTATTAGAACATACGCACCCCAACTAAGAAACCGGGTTTATTAGCCTAATTTAATAGTTGATATTGCAAATTTTAGTTCATAAACCCGGTTTCTGTATAAGTCGTGATTATTTAAGTTGAGAAATAGTAATTAAAAATACTCCTGATACCATAATTGCTGCACCTAATAATCGTTCTTTGATGCCTTTTTCTTTGAGAATTATTTTTCCCAAAATAACGCTAAATAATGCACTTGTTCTTTTAACAGAAATTACATAGGCAACAAAGGTAAGATTTATGGATATCATTTGACATCCCATTGCAACGGAATTAATCATACCATAGACTGCTAATTTCCAGCCACCAGTTTTAGGTTTATATAAATTCTGATGTGATTTATATAAAACAATAGGTAACAACAAAATTGATATGGTGAAAAAGACGGAAATTCCCCAAAAAATAGGTGAAGAATTTTGCACACCTATTTTATCAAAATTAGCGCTAATACTCCAAATAAAAGCTACTAACAGAGCTAGTCGTGAACCTTTATTAGTAATTATTGCTCTAAAAGGAGCTAAATATCCTTTCTGTTTCTCTTTAATATTTAATAGATAGGAACCTACTACAATTAATAATACACCAGTCATACCCAGTGGTTGAGGAAATTCTCCGATAATTAATGGGGAAGTTACTAACAAAAATAAGGGACTAAAAGTGGTGACAGGAGCAATAATTGATAAGTCAGAAATTTTAATAGCTCTGAGGTAAAGGATGTAGGCGATCGCGTTCAAAGAACTACCAACGGATAGAGCTAACCAAAAATTATTTCCTAACTGAGGAATGTCAATTAAAAATAATAGGGGACTTAAAAATAAAGAGGTAAAAAATGTCAGACTACATCCAATAATATACTCATCAAAATTTTTTAGTTGTGTCTTATTATAAACATCTTTCATAGATTGAAGAAAAGCTACTGAAGTAGCGAAAAAAAGCCAAGGCATTGATTATTTTCCTGCTTAACTAAATAATTTTAATAGTAGGTGTGGGTTCCGTATTAAATTAAAAAATTCACCCCCAATGATATTAATGCACAAAATTAGTATTGTAGTAGACCAACAAATCTAAAATGGTGCCCTGCATCATTGGGGGGCGGGTTTATCTAACTTTAGGTGAAAGCTCGCGTTAATTTAACGGGGAAACCCGCCCCTACTATTGCACTNGCATCATTGGGGGGCGGGTTTATCTAACTTTAGGTGAAAGCTCGCGTTAATTTAACGGGGAAACCCGCCCCTACTATTGCACTATTTAAGGTGTGTCGGTCTAGTAGTAGCGTGTCTAGCTTGAAAATGTGGGTTAAAAAACCTAACCCCCCAACCCCCTTCCCTGCTAGCGTTGGGGGCATTTCTCCCCTCTCAAGAGCAGGAGAGGGGTTGGGGGAGAGGTCTTCCCTCGTTGCTCGCTCCTAACACACAATTTTAGTCTGAACACGCGCCTACTCTTGGTTGTTGTTTTTTGTCTGTTTTGGGTTTCACTATCGTTCTACCCAACCTACATTTTTAATAGATGTCTGAATTTCTGATGCGATCGCCTCCTTTTGCGTATAAAGTAACAAATATCACTTCTTTACATTCCGCACTTAAACTGGAATGAGATTTTTTGGCCTACCGAATATCACTATATTATTAAGTAAAATAAATCACATATAAATTAAGTGCTTACACGAGTTATACTATTTTCTGGCAGTTCCGATACAGTGTGAAAGTAAAATCTTATTTCTCTAAAAGCCTTTTATAGCAAAGCTTTTATAATATTTGTCTTTTCGGTTCATTTTTTGGACTACAACTGGATGGCCACCACCGATGGTTATATCACCTACTTTGACAGGGCGAGTGTTTCGCCGATGGATAGTGGTGTCAAAGGC
>NZ_LGSU01000349.1 GCF_002260545.1 Hydrocoleum sp. CS-953
GGAGTAGAGGCTTTATCTAATTTACAAGCTTTTACAAAGTGGGTGCCAAGACCTAATAAAAATGACTAAAAAGTTGGTTGAGGAAAATAAAAATATTTCCGAAAACATCAGAGACGTCAGCAAGGAAGGCGATCGATGCGGAAAACAACAAAACGAGCAGGTATCTATACAGCAGTAGCTTGCGCTCTGATAGGTAGCGCCGTCATGACCGCGCAAGCCGTGCCGGTTCAGGTTTTCTTCGGAGAGGACCTGCACAACAGCCGCTCCACGCGCCTGCCATCGACGCCGAACGCCACCGCAGCGGAAGCAGAGTTTTTGGCACGACTGAGCGGTACGGGTACAGAAGACTTCGAGAGCTTTTCGCCAGGCTCCGTTTCTTCCCTAGAGCTGACCTTTCCCGGGAGTATGGGATCATCCATCACCGCAAGTCTTTCCAATCCCTCGGGATCTTCGATCGGCGTCACCAACCTCGGGAGCGGGACGAACGGGTTCGGGCGCTATCCGATTTCAGGCGATCATTACCTTGACGTCGACGGCGCGAACTTCGCCATCTCCTTCGACAGCGACATTGCGGCCTTCGGGTTCTATGGCATCGACATTGGCGATTTCGGCGGCGCGCTATCTCTCGAACTTTTCGGATTCTTTTTGAGCGATCGCCTGTAAATAATCTTTTTGTTTAAGAGCAAGTAATCCAGCTTTTAAAGATGGTTTTTCTGGCACATAGTTATCTGGGGCAGAAGATGTTTTATCTATCATTGACTGAATTGTTGAGTTATATTTTACTGAATTTCACCAGCCAAATACCAATTCTTCTGATTATTAGCAATTTTCAATACTATTCAATTTAAATTGCCAGAGTTTTTTATATCTAAAAATAGAGTATCAATCAAAAAAAATTGGCTTTAAACAACAAATAATTTTACGTTTAAAAATTTAAAGTTATTAATTTAGGTAAGTAGGTTGGCGTTAAAATTTATCCTTATGAAAAGATAGGAGGTAGAAGAGAGGAGGAAAGATATTTTTGATAACTTTACCTCCTTGTTGCATACTTTTGTTTTTTGTGTCTACCTGCTTATAGTNCCGAAAAGTTATTAATTTAGGTAAGTAGGTTGGCGTTAAAATTTATCCTTATGAAAAGATAGGAGGTAGAAGAGAGGAGGAAAGATATTTTTGATAACTTTACCTCCTTGTTGCATACTTTTGTTTTTTGTGTCTACCTGCTTATAGTCATAGTAGATTGTATGCTGAAAATTTTGGAACTGTTAATTTTAAACGAGACGATACCTATCAAATTTTAGCTCTTAAACTGCATAGTCTGTAGCTATATAGCAATCCTATTTCAATTGTAATATTTTTGTGCTAGGGGCGATTTCTTGCGGAATGCTTTGCAAAAGACAAAATGCTAATTACCTCTACAGGAATCAGAATTTTGAAGGTTTTTCGTCAATCTTAACTATTATAAAAATTATCACAAATCATTTAGGATTGCTATAGCACTCTTATTTGAGTCCTGTAAAAAATGTTTGTTACTTTTCAGGCAAGAGGTAACAGACAAAAGAAGGGAGTTTCAGAGTTTTTATCCATTTTTTGATTGATGATAAATCATTTAGAATTGCTATAGTAACTGTAGTCGAAACAATGGAATATCAAGAGTCAAACTTCTTCCTTCTGCTATAAAATTAACACTAAAGTAAAAAAAAGCTTTTATCCTTATAATTAAGGTTGGAAAAAACTGGCTGAAATTAATTTATGACACTAAAACTGTACAATTCACTAACTCGTCAAGAAGAAAACTTTCAATCCCTAGAGCCTGGTAAAATTAAAATGTATACCTGTGGTGTTACAGTATACGACTATTGTCATTTAGGTCATGCCCGTTCTTATATTGTATGGGATACAATCCGCCGATATCTAATGTGGCAAGGTTATCAAGTACGGTATGTGCAAAATTTTACTGATATAGACGATAAAATTCTCAACCGGGCCAGAGAAACAGGCAGTTCGATGGAGTCGGTGGCCGAACGTTTCACAGAAGCATACTTTGAGGATATGAAACGCTTAAATGTCCTAGAAGCAGATGAATACCCTAGGGCCACTCAGACAATAGATGGGATTAAACAGTTAATCAAGGATTTAGAAAAAAAAGGTTTTGCTTACCCTTCTGGAGGGGATGTTTATTATCAGGTGCGGAAATTTTCTGAATATGGGAAACTTTCAGGCCGTCGTTTGGAAGAAATGCAAGCTGGTGCAAGTGGTAGAGTAGAGTCAGAAAATTTAGAAACTGCTAAAAAGAAAGACCCATTTGATTTTGCCCTCTGGAAAGCAGCAAAAGATGGAGAACCTGCATGGGAGTCTCCCTGGGGAAAAGGAAGACCAGGTTGGCATATTGAATGTTCGGCAATGGTGCGAGACTGCTTGGGGGAAACTATAGATATTCATACTGGCGGAGCAGACTTAATTTTTCCTCACCATGAAAATGAAATTGCTCAGTCGGAAGCTGCTACGGGAAAATCTTATGTAAGATATTGGCTCCATAATGGTTTTGTGACTATTAATGGAGAAAAAATGTCAAAGTCCCTAGGAAATTTTACCACAATTCGGGATTTATTAGATAGACCTGTAGAGCCAATGGCTGTCAGAATGTTTGTTTTAACTGCTCAATATCGGAAACCTATTGACTTTACTCAAGAGGCGATCGCTTCTGCTGAAAATGGTTGGAATACGATTAAGGAGGGTATATTATTTCCTCAGCAACATGGTTCTAAATTAGATGGGAAATGCCAGAAAAAACCTTATCTGAAGAGACAAAGTTATTAACTTTTCAGGTAGAAAA
>NZ_LGSU01000035.1 GCF_002260545.1 Hydrocoleum sp. CS-953
CTGTTCAACCGGATTCTATATAATATAATACCAAATTTAGCAGGTTCGAGGTATATGCGCCATGCGATACAAATATTAACGATCAAGTCTTTTTTCGGCGTGGATATTGCCCATTAGGAGTATACCTCACTGATATGAAATACGCTGTAGAAATAGTTACAGTAAAAAAGGGAGTGGGGAGTAGAGAATATCCTCAAATTTAATTTTCCTGTATCGCTTTGTCGCATTAGCGCAATTCGGGAGCATATCAACTGACTTGAAGACAAGGTTCAATTGTTGCTAATACTGACTGAGATAAACTAGGTAAGTCATAACCTCCTTCTAAACCAAATAATATTTTGTGGGTTATTTGTAAACAATATTCTGTAAATAATCCATAGTCTTTTGGTTGTAGAGAAATACCTGCTAATGGGTCGTCGTGGTTGGCATCGTAACCAGCACTAACAATCAATAAATCTGGTTGAAAGTTAGCTAAAAAGGGTACGACTTTTTGCTCGAAAGTTGGTTGATAAATAGCCATTGTACTACCTGGTGACATGGGTAAATTTAGTACGTTATTGTAGGAACCATGTTCATCAGCATATCCTGTTCCTGGATAACAGGGAGATTGATGCAAAGAACAGTAGGCTATATTTTCATTAGTTTCTACAATTTCCTGGGTGCCATTACCATGATGTACATCCCAGTCGAGAATGGCAACTTTGTTAATGTCTGCTTTTTCTAGGGCGTAATGAGCGGCGATCGCTGCATTGGAAAATAAGCAAAATCCCATACCCCGTCTACTTTCAGCATGATGCCCGGGGGGTCTTGCCAAGACAAATGCTGGTTTCCCATTTCCCAAGACTAAATCAACCCCATCTAACCAAGCACTTACTGCTAACAATGCTATATCATAACTTTTAGCAGAAACTGGTGTATCCCCGTCTAGATAACCGCCACCAGTATTAGCTATTTCTGCTACTGCTTGAATATGACTAGGAGAATGAACTTTTTCTAGTAGTGTCATCAATGATGGAGCGCGGTTTTCTACAGGAGTAGGTGACTGCCATTGGAGTTGGCCATTGTCAGGAAAAGTATTGAGAGCTGTCACAATTGCAGTTAAACGTTCTGGTCGCTCTGGGTGTAGCATACCAGTTTTGTGTTCGAGAAATTCATCGGAATAAATAACAGAAACCATATTACAAATATCAATATTATAGGTTTTCCAACTGACTAAAACTTAAAAAAAGCTGTCAGCTTTCAGGAGTCAGCATTTAGCAAGATTATTTTTTTGAGCTTGGGTTAAAAAGCTGATAGCTAGTTAATTAAAATTATACCAATATTTTAACTTTTCATTCAACTAAAAATATCTCTCTATTTTCCATTTATTTTAGCAAAATATTC
>NZ_LGSU01000350.1 GCF_002260545.1 Hydrocoleum sp. CS-953
GTTTGTTGCCCTTGAAATTATATTATATAAGTAAATACACAACCTACAATAATAAACTTCTGAATTCTGAATTCTAAATTCTAAATTACTTCTAATAACTGATTTTCTTCTGGAACTAACTTTTCTTCAAATACTGCTAAATCAAACCAGAAAGTTGTACCTACACCAAGTTCACTTACTAAGTTAACCTTACTATGATGCTTATCAATAATATTTCTAACAATAGACAAACCCAAACCTGTTCCTTCCAAAGTATGAACGCGATTTTCTACTCGGAAAAACCTCTCAAAAATAGCTTCTTGGTCTTCAGGTTCAATACCACTTCCCGTGTCTGAAATTTCAATTCTGACAAACCGATCGGAATGATTTTCAGATTGTAAATGTAGTTCTATTGGTCGAGGAGGAGGAGGAGAAACTATCCATCCTCCTTCTTCAATTTGTTTAGCTTCTATATTGGTATTTTCTAACTCAGATTCTAACAAATAAGCTCGAATTACTATTCGACCTCCTGCTTCAGTAAACTTCATAGCATTACCTACTAAATTAGCGAATACTTGTAGTAATAAATCATAATGACCGACCACAGGAGGCAAATTAGGTTCTATCTCATAATTTAATTCTATTTTTTTATCTTTAGCATTAAGTTGATAAGTTCTTAAAGTTTGTTCTATTGGTTGAGCAATATCAACAGCATTTAGATGATAAATCAAACAAGATTCTAGACGACTTAAATCTAATACATCATTAACTAAACGAGTCAAACGATCTGTTTCGTGATTGGCAGTTTCTAGAAATTCTCGTCTTTCTACTTCANCTATTGGTTGAGCAATATCAACAGCATTTAGATGATAAATCAAACAAGATTCTAGACGACTTAAATCTAATACATCATTAACTAAACGAGTCAAACGATCTGTTTCGTGATTGGCAGTTTCTAGAAATTCTCGTCTTTCTACTTCACTTAAATCTTCCCCATATTCATGCAAAGTTTCAATGAAAGATTTGATATTAAATAGAGGCGTTCTTAATTCATGGGAGACATTACTAATAAACTGACCTTTTGCCTCATTTAATTCTACTTCCCTCGTAATATCTTGCACAGTCATAGCAATTCCTTTGAGACTATTTCGGTATGGAGAAAGAGAATCTGTTTCTAATTGATTTTCATAAAGTGTGCATTCATTAGCGACAGGACGATCAGCAGAATTACAACTATCATAAGCATCATAAATACAACTTTGACAAAGAGACTCTGTACCTGACGATCTGTGTAAAAGAACAGTTGTTAATAAAATTCTAATTGTACGTTTATTTGGTTCATCTAAAGTACAACGATATTCACCACCTTCTATTTCACCTGTAGATATTTGATAAAGTGGTCTATTTAATTCCATCTGTACAGCTACAGGTAAATTATCTGTCACCTTTCCACCAATAACATTTTTTTCTTCCCAACTAAAAATACGTCTAGCCGTCGGATTAACTAATATCAATTGTAAATTAGCATCTAATAATAAAGCACCATCAGCAATAGTAGAAACTAAAGTTTCTAACTTAGCTTTTTCTGCCGTTAATTCTTCAATATTTTGCTTCTTATAACTCTCTAACTGTTCTCCCATTTCATTAAAGCTTAAAATCAGTTCCCCTAATTCACCTCCAAAGGGTAAATCTATCCTTTGTTTAAAATTTCCCTGAGCAATATTTTTCACACCTTCTGATAATTTCTTAATCGGTTTAGTAATAATCAAAGCATTAAAAACTGCCCCTAAAATTACCATTGCCCAGATAGAAACAAACACTGCTAAAGTCACATCTCTAGTCAGATTTGAAGAGACAACAACCGTGGGATTAGGATTAATTCCAACAGCTAAAACTCCTAAATATTTATCCTCATTAATTAGGGGAACAAAAACATCCGTTAATTCCCCATTAGGAGTTAAATGTTGTCGCACCAGAGGTAAAGCAGCAAAATTTTCGGCTTCTACATTGGCCATAAAATCTTCTGGTAGTTGAATCCGACGACGGAGAGTGAGGGATGTTTTGACCTCAGATTCTGAGAAAGGAAGACCTAAGAAAATTTTTCCTTCTTCATCGGCATAGAGCATATAACGTACACTGGAGGTACTATTGTAGAAAAGTCGGGAAAATCTGGCCACTTCGTTACGCTCGCCTTCTGCTACAAGTGGGGTGACATTAGCTGCTAATAATAGACCCAGGTCTCGACCATAACGAGTATCATTGAGACGAGCATCTTCTTGAATAGTATTTACTGCCCAGAAGCTGAAGCTACTCATTAGCAAAGATACTATCAGGGTAATAACTGCCATGAGTTTAGTCTGGAGGGTAAACTCAGACCACCAGTTAGCGATAATTTCTCCGATTTTTTTTAGGAGGGGAAGCATTTTATAATTAATAATTAATAATTGATAATTGATAATTGATAATTAGGGTTGGCTGAATAAGTCTTTTTATTAAGGTAGGGAGGTTACATACAACGTTCCTACGGAGTCCTAGGATCGATTTTCTGCGGAATGCTACGCATTTATGTCAGCGACAGCCGAAACCTGAATCATCGGTACAGGAGAAATAGGAGTTACAGAGAAGGTTGTCTTAAGAATAGTAAGAGTAATTTTTCTCCTATAGTTACCTCAAAATGCTCACTTTTTCAGCTCTATACAATGGAAAAGCTGGCACTTTGTAATGACCTAAAATTGGTCAAACTTTTATTTGTCAATGGTTTTATATTTAATCAGCCAGCCCCAATTAATAATTGATAATTAGAGATTGTTTTAATTATCCATTATCCTTTATTCATTATCCATTATGCATTATTC
>NZ_LGSU01000351.1 GCF_002260545.1 Hydrocoleum sp. CS-953
TGTATAAACGCAGCAAATGATTATATTTATATTGATGACAAGACTGATATAGATTTATTGGAAAGAAATGGAGACAACCAAACTGAATTTATTAAATTGAATCATCCAGAACGAGAAATAGAACTAGAAGAAACACAGCAAATAGCTTCCATTTGTTTGGATGAGTTTGCCAAACTACCCCTAGAATCTCAGAAACTAATACAACTATATTATGGTTTGGAAATCTCGCAAACTGAAATGAAGGAAATATTTGGTTTACAGCAATATCAAATATCTCGAAAAATCAAACGGAGTGAAAAAAAGCTTTTGGAAGCTTTGGGAAAATGGAGTCAAGCAAATTTAGAAATTACTCCCAATGAAGAAATTATCAAAGAACAAAATCAAGCTTTAAAGGAATACTTAAAGCCCTATTTTAAACAGCACTTTGAGGCAGCATTAGAGCAAAAATTAGGGGAAAATAATCAGGAAAAAATTCTGATACTACGATTATATTATGGTGAAAAATTAAAGCTGGAGACTGTGGCAGAAAAGCTGAAGGTTTCTTCTCAAACAATTACTCAAGAAATTGAAATAGTCAAGCAAAATCTAGAGATATTTTTGCAGGAATGGATAAAAGAAAAAATGGATATTTCTTTATCTAATTCTCGAAACAAAAGAATTGTTAGCTTTGTAGAAGAATGGTTGAAAGAAGAAGCGCCTTATGCAATTTGGAATTAACAGCAGTAGGGGCGAATGGCTATTCGCCCATACTAGAAGCCAGAAGTTAAATTCTTTTCCCGTAGAAACCGGGTTTGTGTCAGTAGATTTCACTTCTGTGGGTTATATAAATACAAACACGGTTTCTTAATAATGTAGGGGTTTGGTCTCCAAACCAAAGCTAAGATAGGATTTGTCAACCAAACCCCTACGATAAAATTATTTAATTTGGGATTGCTATAACTGCTAATAGTTATAAAAAACAGGAGAAATAAAAAATGTCAGTAACACAAAAAATGTCACTAACAATAGATGTTTTCGGCATGATTTTTGAAAGAATGTNACCAAAGCTAAGATAGGATTTGTCAACCAAACCCCTACGATAAAATTATTTAATTTGGGATTGCTATAACTGCTAATAGTTATAAAAAACAGGAGAAATAAAAAATGTCAGTAACACAAAAAATGTCACTAACAATAGATGAATTAACAATAGTATATCCAGACCAATTAATATTAGAATTTTCTCCAGAAGAAATTGAACAAGTTTGGCAAGAATTACCCAAATATTCTAATGATGCAGCGCGATGGAATGCTTTTTTAAATCATCTCTGTTTAAATATAATGATGAAATATTTAGCAGAAGATGAACCACCAGAAACACAACCACAAATATCACCTAACTTAGAAACTTTAAATCAAATTTGGGAAGTAGTAAATGGTAGTGCTATTACTATCGGAGAAACTAGAATTATTCTCATTCCAACTGAAGAAATAGATACAGAAACATTTGCCATTCCTCAAGAGTGGGTAGACTTACCAACTTGGGTAGGTGACTATTATTTGGCAGCACTGGTGGAACCAGAAGAAGAGAGGATGAGAATTTGGGGTTACACCAGTTATCAAAACCTGAAAGATGAAGCAAACTATGATGAATTCGATCGCCTCTATTATTTAGGACAAGAATTTATGACGGAAGACTTAAACGTGATGTGGGTAGCGCGGGAAGTTTGCCCACTCCCGAAACCAGAAGTGGTAGCAGTAGGAAGTTTATCTGGAGATGAAGCGACTACTTTAGTCAGAGAGTTGGGGCGATCGCCTGGTTATTATCCTCGGTTGGAGGTGGAGTTTGAGAAGTGGGGAGCGTTGTTAGAAAATCAGAATTTATTGCGGATGTTGTATGAAGAAAGGTTAGGGGATGAGCGCAAAACTTCTACTTCTACAAATTTGCTGCAATGGTTAGATGGAATATTTGAAACTGCTTGGCAAACTGTAGACGAAATTTTAACACCAGAGCAACTGTTTAGTTATCGTAGCAGAAGTTATCGCAGTCGTGAAAATATTTTTTCCCCTTCAGTGAGAATATCGCGGGGTAAAAAGATCGATCTAGGAATGCGACTGGTTGAGGAGTCAGTTGCTTTAGTTGTGAGTTGCTTACCAGAAACAGAGGAAGATAATATCAAAATTCAAGTATATCCTATGGGGGAAAAAACTTATTTACCTCCCGGAGTTAAGTTAATAGTTATGGATGAAAATGGAGAGGAATTTGAACCTGCAATATCTCGCGATGCGGATAATTTTATTCAGTTACAATTTTCTGCTGAAACAGGAGACAAGTTTAGTGTTGCTGTGGCATTAGAAGAGGCAAGAATTACTGAAGAATTTTGTTTGGAATAGCTAGGAATTTAACTGCCAAAAATGTGGCAAATGATATAACACACCGTCGGGTGGGGCGGGTTTATATAAATCTTATAGTAAGCATGAAAATTTCTGCTAAAACCCGCCCCTACTCGCTATTTTTTATTACCAAAAAATCATGGAAAATTATCTTGAAAATTATCACCGGACTGCATTAGAGAATTAGGTTCTGTAGGGGCGGGTTCCACAGTTAATTTAACGAGTTTTCACATTAAGTAAAATCAACCCGCCCCCAATCATAATAACCCACCTTTGAATCGGAATTATTTAATTATTAATTATTCGGTAAGCGAGTTAAATTTTGGTGTGGCTTTATGTCATCGGTAGGGGCGAGTTTCACAGTTAAGTTAAAGAGTTTTCACATTAAGTAAAATCAACCCGCCCCCAATAATATAACCCACCTTTTAACCTGAATTATTTAATCTTAATTATTCGGTAAG
>NZ_LGSU01000352.1 GCF_002260545.1 Hydrocoleum sp. CS-953
AATCATTTTAGAGAAATTTGTATTTATGGAAAAGTTTAAAATAAATACTCAAGCGATTGATAAATTTTGGTGGATAACTAATTATCTCTGTGTCAGTATGCTTTATCTAGAAAGATAATGTGCTGATCAAGCGAACCCTAAAATCAGAATATAGCTTATGAAACAATCAAAAATGTACCCATAACTAACAGCTTGCTAAGAATTGATATATTAACAGAAAAATATGCAGAATTTTTAAAGCGGTTCTGTTACAAAAAAGAATTAACCATTTACCCCGATCAAAATGACTACAATACTATTTTGGGATATTGACGGAACATTATTAACCACCGGAAGAGCAGGTATCTTTGCCCTAGAAGATGCTGCTAGAGACATAACTGGTAAAGAGATAGATTTATCACAACTCAATACAGCAGGAGCAACAGATCGATTACTAGCAGCTCAAATTTTAGAATTAGGAGGTATGACTCCTGATGATGAGAAAATAGACCAACTATTACAAATTTATGGTAAATATCTACCCCAAAGTCTCACTAAAAAACAAGGAGCAGTATTACAGGGAGTCAAAGAAATTCTTTCTCACTTACACCCCCACCGTAATGATGTAATTTCTCTATTACTAACAGGAAATACCTCTGTCGGAGCAAAAGCAAAAATCACTCACTATGGTTTAGATAATTATTTTAATTTTACCCAGGGCGGATTTTCAGATCAACTAGCAGATAGAAAAGAGATCGCTCGTCAAGCGTTAAATATTGCCCAAGAATTAGTCGGAGAAATTAACTTAGAAAAAGTTTATGTGATTGGAGATACGCCCCATGATATAAGTTGTTGTCAAGCTATTGGCGCTAAGTCCATTGCCGTTGCTACTGGTTCCTATAAATTGGAGGAGTTACAACAACATAATCCTTGGTGGGCTATACCTTCTTTACCAACACCGGATTTTTTCACTGATAAAATAGGTTTAGAGAATAGTTAAAAAGCTACTGAAAAAACAAAACTTTCTCTGAAGCTTTTCTGACAAATTAAAGACCTAAAATTTATCAAAACTTTATCTTTTAATGCTTTGATATTTAATCAGCAAACCCTACTTATTGGAATGGATTATAATAGGAAAAATTGATTGACCTTAAAAAGCTTTGAAAAAGTAGAATTTATGAATTTGTGAAGTTCTCTCCCGTTAAATCGGAGATTATAATAGGAGCTTCTGTTAAACTAAGAAAGCTGAATCCAAGTTTCAGAAGTTTCTTGCTTCTTTGGCTGACTAACGTCTAAGCCTCCACAAGCAGGCCAGATGATACCCACCTCGCTTAATGCTTTATTTAATATGTTCTTTGCTGCATTCTCATCTCTATNAAGCCTCCACAAGCAGGCCAGATGATACCCACCTCGCTTAATGCTTTATTTAATATGTTCTTTGCTGCATTCTCATCTCTATCTAAAACCGTTTTAAATTTAGGGCAAGAATGCGTTCTAACTGACAAAGTTTTAGGTACTTTTTGACCACAATTTGAACAATTTTGTGATGTATTATGAGGGTTAACTTTGACTACATGAATACCGCGTTTTACCGCTAGTGCATTCAATTTTTCAATAAAAGCTCCCCAGGCAACATCATAGATTGATTTTGAGAGTTTAGTATTTCTAGCTAAACCTTTAATGTTAAGGTCTGCCTTCGGCGCGCCGCTCCGCGTCTACTACAGCAATTAAATCATATTCTTTAACTAATTTATGAGCAGTAATGCACATGAAAATCTTCTCTTTGTCTAGCAATGTGTTGATGTAATCTAGCTATTTTATTTTGTGCTTTTTTCCAGTTGTTAGAACCTATTTCTTTTCTACCTGCTTGACCTTGTTTTATACCTAAATTAGATTGAGATTTTCTATAGAAATTAGGAACAGAAACAGTTTCTCCAGTATTAGTCGTCAGAAACTCTTTGAGACCTACATCAATACCTACAGCAGTTTTGATATTATCTGTAGGAATTAGGCTTGGAACTGACTTGTCTTCCAAACTCAAACTAACATAATAACCGTCAGCTTTCTTTGTGATAGTTGCAGTTTTAATAGTAAACCCATCTGGAATTGGTCTATGAACTGTTACTTGAATAACACCAAATCTGCTAACAATAATTTGTTTCCCATCAAACTTAATTGCAGCTTTAGGATGATTAACTCTACTAAAACGCGCGGGACCTTAATTTGCCAGACTTCTTAAATTTCGGTCTGCCAAATCTCTTGCCTGTTTTATCTGGAACTAGCCAATGTTGCCAAGACTTATCCAACCTTCTCAGATTATTTTGTTGTACCTCGAAATATATCTCTTTATATTCGGGAAATAGTTTTTTGGTCTGTTTTAATTCTGCGGACTGAAAATGATAATCTGTTTTGCTTGGAATTTCACCTATAGGACATGAAATTAATGAGCATCGGTCTATTTGACACCTGGTTCTATTTAACCAATCCAATCGTTGACTATCACGCATAATTCCAGTGCCTACGGAGTAACTCTAGCCAATAATCTATCTTAGCTATTTGTTCTCCATTTGGATTAATTTTATAGCAATAACTTATTATCATTTCCCTTCTGTTTCGACCATGCTTCCTATTCTAACAATTTGTCAGGATTTTGTCTAGAAAATAATCAAATAATATGATTAAAATTTCTAGATTCAAAACATATCTAAACATACTATACTTTCCCTATTGGCTGTTTTCCTCTCACCGTTAAATTACAAATTATAACGGGAGTCCCCAACAGCCATTTTTTTGATGGCATTATATATCTCCAGAAAAGAGTTTAGATTTTTCCCCCCGATCAAATCTTGCCATCA
>NZ_LGSU01000353.1 GCF_002260545.1 Hydrocoleum sp. CS-953
ACTATATATAGAGTGCATCATTCAATGAACCCCAATCCCGAACCACATATTAATTATTTCCAAGAATGGACTAATAGCTGTGTTGATGACCAATTAATCCACCTCAATGTTGTACCCTTAGAAGGACAACGACCTTATGAATTTTTATTTTATTCTGATGCCATTCCTCGACGAAATGATGGTCGAGTAACGAGCGAAATATTAAAAAGATATCAACATATTGAAGAAGGTGGATGGTGGTGTTCTGGAATTAATTTACTCTCAGGAGAAGAAGACCTTTGGGGTTGTTTTAAACCTAGTCAACCACGTCATAGTTACGACCAAAAAAAGTTAATAAAATATGAACATCCTCCCAAAACTCCTACCAGTTTATTTGCTCTAAAAATTCCTCTACATTTATGGCAGAAAATAGCTAGTCGTTATCAATTAGAAATTCTCCCAGAAGATATTGATAATAATCAACCAGACCAGGGTTTTTGGCAGTGGTTTATCGCCCATCCTCAGATACCTTTATGTATTACTGAAGGAGCGAAAAAAGCAGGTGCTTTACTAACAGCATCTTATGTAGCTATTGCTTTACCAGGAATATTTGGTGGGTATCGAGTTTTGAGAGACGAATATGGCAACTGTATCGGCAAACAAAACTTAATTCCTCAGTTAGAAAAGCTGACTAATAATCATCGAGAAATTTATATTGTATTTGACCAAGATACTAAACCGAAAACTATTCAAAATGTTAATGCTGCTATTAGAAAAACTGGATATTTGCTCACAAAAAAAGGATGTAATGTTAAAGTAATTTCCTGGAATCCAGAATTAGGTAAAGGAGTAGATGATTTAATCGCTAATCATGGAAAAAATGTTTTTGATGAAGCTTATGAAAAGGCATTACCTTTAGAACTTTGGAAAGCTAAATCATTTAGTCGTCTCACATATCCCGTAAATTTGAGAGTTAATAGTCGCTATCTCTCAGAACAAAATATTTTTAGTTCTTTAGGCAATAATAATTTACAGCAATTAGATAATCTTGATTTAGCTTATAGTACAAATTTTCCAGCCAAACTTGTAGGCATAAAATCTGCTAAAGGAACTGGAAAAACTAAATTATTAGAAAAAATAGTTGCTGAAGCTGTTGCTCGGAATCAAAAAGTTTTAGTTATCGGTCATCGGGTGCAATTAGTACAAGAATTATGTCAACGTTTTGGATTGAAATATATTACAGAAGTCAACTCAGAATCTCCAGATCAATTATTAGGTATAGGTTTATGTATTGACTCTTTACATCCGAATTCCCAAGCAAACTTTAATCCCGAAATTTGGTCAGATGGAATAGTAATTATTGATGAAATTGAACAGGTAATTTGGCATGGTTTAAATTCTAATACTTGTCGGCAAAACAGGGTAGAAATTCTCAGATGTTTCAAAACATTAATGCAAAATGTTTTAGGAGGTGTCGGTCAAGTATTTATAGCTGATTCTGACTTAAGCGATATTTCTATAGGTTATTTACAAGCTTTAGCAGGAGTCAAACTAGAACCTTTCATTATTCAAAATGATTGGTTGCCTGGAGAAAAAGAAGCTTGGCAAATCTTTAATTATCCAGAAAAAACTCCCAAAAAATTAATAGCAGATTTACACAAACATATTCGTGAAGGTGGCAAACCAATGGTTTGTTTATCAGCGCAAAAATTAACAAGTAAATGGGGAACTCGTGCTTTAGAAGCTTATCTGAAAAAACAGTTTCCCCAGTTAAAAATTCTGAGAATAGATTCCGAATCTTTAGCAGAACCAAATCATCCTGCCTATGGTTGTATTAAATCATTAAATCAAGTATTACCAAAATACGATATTGTCTTAGCTTCTCCCTCAATTGAAACAGGAGTTAGTATTGATATTCAAGGGCATTTTACTTCAGTTTGGGCAATTGCTCAGGGGGTACAAGGAGCAACTTCTGTTTGTCAATCTTTAGGTAGAGTTCGTGAAAATATTCCCAGGTATTTATGGGTAGCAAATTGTGCTTTTAATCAGGTCGGTAATGGTTCGACTTCCATCACTTCTTTGCTTAATTCCGAACAGCGTTTGACTCAACTCAATATTAGATTATTACAACAATCTGATTTTGATAGTTTAGATGATTTGGAAGTAGGTTTTCAGGCAGAATCTTTTTTGTGTTGGGCAAAAATGGCGGTTCGTTTTAATGCTGGAATGAATCAATATCGAGAATCTGTTTTAGAATCTTTACGAATAGAAGGTCATCAGATTCTAGAAATTTCTCCAGAAGTTTTACCCGATAATTCAGAAACAAAAAAATCATCAGAAACTTCGACAGAAATTAATGCGTTGCAGGAAGCTATAGCTACCGTAATTAAGCAAAATTATCAGACAGAATGTGAAGCGATCGCCACTGCCAAAAATATTAGTTTATCTGAGTATCAAAAACTCAAAAAAAGATTATCAAAACCAATTCAAAAACAACGGGAACAACGGAAATTTGAATTAATGTTACGTTATAGCATTCCCATAACTACTGAATTAGTTCAAAAAGATGATAGTGGGTGGTATGAACAATTGCAACTACATTATTTTATGACAGTAGGAAGACCATATTTAGCAATGCGAGATAGGGAAGTAGCAAAAAAATTGTTGAATTTAGGTAAAGGTAATATTTTTATTCCTGATTTTAATGATTGTTTATTAGGTGCAACTATTGGGGTAATGGAATTATTAAAAATACCCTCATTATTGAAGGATAAACAAAGGGAATTGAAAAATATAGATCCAGATTTACAATTGTTAGGAAAAACAGCATTGTCAAACCGAACAGAAATTAAAACTATAT
>NZ_LGSU01000354.1 GCF_002260545.1 Hydrocoleum sp. CS-953
TCCCCTACTCCCCTACTCCCCTGCTCAAGTAAATATAGAAAAGTTTTTGAGAAATGGTATTATTTAGTGCTAGACATATATTTGGCGCTAAAGCCCAACTACAAACAATATAATTTTTTCAATAGTTAATTGTGTTTTTTCTTATACTTTTGGTACATCTATACTCAAAAATATTCAAATTCTGTAGGTTTGCTTGTTTGCATTAGCATTGCGCAGCATGGAACGTTTGCAGAGCATTTACAACCGAAAAAAACAATTTTTTCCTTCCAATGTTTTTGTTGGGTTTCACTTTGTTCTACCCAACCTACAATTATCTAACATAGCGATACTAATACTAAACATAATATGATTTTTCATCAACAGTTTCACCATAATTTTATTCCTACCTTTTCTTCACTTTCCACAACTCTCCATCTACAATAGACTGAAATTCCCACTGTGTTCCTTTCAGCACTTCTCCCAGTCTCCCAGAAGGTCGAAATACAAATATCTCCGACTCATCTCCAAACATTTCTAAATTAGGCGACTGACTCAACAACAATAGTCGAACATCATCATCTAATATATAACTGAGTGAAATTAAGTTTGCCGTATTAGTATAATCATCGCCTAGATCAGTCAATAATATTGGGGAGTCGCTAGCATTAACTTTTTTGGCAACCTCCGCATTAAAATAACTCACACTTTTACTCCACCAAGTATCAGAAAAAGCGCTGACGCTGCAGGATGCAATACTAGCAGTTAACAATATCCCTAAAACTACCCGCCAGTATTTTTTCTCGCCGAATAAAGTAGGATGTTCCCTACCTAAATACTTTGCCAATAAATAAGCAACTGATAAATATATTGCTGGAAAACAGGAAATTAGATAACGGGTGACAGTAGAGCGTTTCCCACCCCAGAGCAAATCTGGTATTACTAATATTATCAAAGGTACAAAAATAGAAGTCAGGATAAATAATTTTCTGGAAAGACTACAAGAATGACAAACCGTATAAATTCCCCAAACAATAATAATTAAAAATAACAATCTTAGTAAATATGTGCCGATATGATTAAAACCAAAATCTAGGTCAATAAACAAACTGGAAAAACTCAAAATCCACTTTTTTACTAAAAAATCAAAGCTGACTGATACCCTTGCCCAATTTGTTGTATCATACACTCGTTGCAGATTATTAATTACTACTACTATCCAAGGAATATAGAGAATTATTATTGCTACTGAGGCAATGAAAAAATCCAAGGGTAACGTTTCAATGAAAAGTTTAAATTTTGATAAATTAGATTTGTTTTTAGAGTAAATTATTGCTACATAATTTGAGAGCAACCAATTGCTAATCACAAATATCCCATGGGAAATAAGAGTTAGACAAAAAAACAAATGGGTATATAAACCAATGGCAGAAACAATACTATATAATCCCCAGTTTTTCCAAATTCGAGAATCTAAAGCCTGCAATAATAAAATACTACTACCAATAATCAAAACAGTAACTAAACTATATTGCCTTGCTGTTTGAGCAAATAAAATCTCAAAAGGCGATAAAGCTAAAAATGTAGTTGCGAGTAAAGCAGTTAAATGGGAGTTAAAAAGTTGCCAACTTAAAACATAGATTAATGGCAAAGATAATAAACTAATTAATGCTGGTAAACTACGAGATGCGGTGAGGGAACCGCCAAATTTTTGCATCCATAACCGAGCCATCAAATAATATAAAGGTGGATGATGGGGATTTTCAATTGTTAGAGATTCGAGAGTGCCTATGAAAGTGCTTTGTGGTTGAATTTTTTGATATTTTTGTAGTTGTTCAGCCGGAATAATTTGGTTTTGAAATAATTCTCGGTCAATATCAGTCCGATTAAAACCTGCAGCTCTTAAAGAAGTAAATACTTCGTCATGCCAATAGACTTTTTTATCAAGGTGGAAAAAACGGAAGCCTATTCCTAAAGTTATGGAAATAATTAGCAAGATAACTAGAGGTTGGAAGAATATTTTATGGTTAAATTTGAGAGTCATTATTTTTTCATTAAATTAGTAATACTAGGAGATATAGCGATTTTCACTGCTCCCCTATTATCCCCCTTTTTAAGGGGTAGGGCCGTTTCATTCGTATCGTGAGTTAACAATTTAAGGATAACGGGAGATGTTTAGGAGCAGAAAATAGAGAAATTAGCCATATCAGTACCGATTTTTCAGTCGATAAGTGTCATTGAAGTAGCAGTCAGCGCTCAGCACTCAGCGCTCAGCACTCAGCAGTCAGCTATTAGCTTTTCGGCGTCCGTACGGGAGTGTGGAGAGATGGGGAGATGGGGAGATAGGGTGTATTAGATATCTGCCACTCATCCAATCATCAAATCAATTATTACCTATTTTTATCAATTAATTCTACCTCCAACCTATTTTCTGGAGATACGCTTAGGGCTTCTATAGAACCCCTGAAGGGGTCTATTTAAAATTAGAGATTGAGAGTAGGGGAGTGGGGGAGTGGGGGAGATGATGAAGTAAGTCAAAAAAATTCTACCTTTTTCCTCTATTTCTTTATTCTCCATCTCCTGACTACTGAGGACTGAGGACTGACTCCTTTGGCAAAAACCTTTACCTTTGCGGAGATACCTTCAGGGGTTCTATAAGAAACCGGGTTTATCGGAAACAGATATCAGTGAAATAGGTCATTTCATATAAACCCGGTTTCTCTGCAAAGTTACGGCAAGAATTTAACTTCTGAATTCTGAATTCTACTAAACCCGGTTTCTCGGAAAAAGTGCTGTAATTTAGTTACAGTAAGAATTTAACTTCTGAATTCTGAATTCTACATTCTAAATTCTACTCCAAACCT
>NZ_LGSU01000355.1 GCF_002260545.1 Hydrocoleum sp. CS-953
CAGACTTAAGAATTGATATATATTTCATCTTCTTCAGCAATAGACAAACTTTTTTCTTTGTCTATAACTTTAATAATTCCGTCATTTGTTAAATCTTCAATATATTCTAACAAATCATTTTTCAACACCTCTGGATCGACTTCTTCCAATTCTAAAATATCCTCATAAGCTTCTTGGATAGACTCAGATCCTATTAAGGCAAATAACATTTTAGCTGCTACATCATCCAAGAGAAAATCTTCACCTTCTTGTTCAGCATTAACTACAAAAATTCCTCCCTCATCTTCTGCTAGAAAAAAATCATTAGCGAATGATACTTTTTGAGTGAATGAAATGTTCACAACTTACCTCTAATACCAATAAAATTAATNCCTCATAAGCTTCTTGGATAGACTCAGATCCTATTAAGGCAAATAACATTTTAGCTGCTACATCATCCAAGAGAAAATCTTCACCTTCTTGTTCAGCATTAACTACAAAAATTCCTCCCTCATCTTCTGCTAGAAAAAAATCATTAGCGAATGATACTTTTTGAGTGAATGAAATGTTCACAACTTACCTCTAATACCAATAAAATTAATTCAAATAAACACTGCTTTTACATAGCAAGATATACTATACAATAGTTAAACAATTGTTTTCTATTAAGTAATAGTTAAAAATATGAACTTTCGTATAGGTAATGGTTACGACATTCATAAATTAGGGCCGGAAAGACCATTGATTTTGGGAGGAATCAAAATTGACCATGAAATGGGACTTATTGGCCATAGTGATGCGGATGTTCTGACCCATGCCATTATGGATGCAATGTTAGGCGCTCTAAGTTTGGGTGATATTGGCCATCATTTCCCTCCGAGCGATCCACAATGGGCTGGGGCTGATAGTATAGATTTATTGACCCGTGTCAATCATTTGGTTAAAGCTGCTTGCTGGAAAATTAGTAATATTGACTCAGTAGTAGTAGCAGAACGTCCTAAACTCAAACCACATATAGAGAAAATGCGATCGCGCCTCGCTACTACTTTAGAATTGGAAGCAAATCAAGTTAGTATTAAAGCTACTACAAATGAAAAATTAGGTCCTGTAGGTAGAGAGGAAGGTATTGCTGCTTATGCAGTAGTTTTGCTAGAGAAATATGAGGGTTTTTCAGGAATTAAGAATTAAGAATAAAGATAAGAAAAAATATTAACAAAGCTGTGGTTTTTTCGGCGCACTTTTACAATATGCGCCCGAAGAATTTGGGCGATCGGCGACGACAACGTTGGTTGTGAAGTAGTCTATCAGTTTCAAAACCCGGTTTCTTGAANAATCTTACAGGAGCCAATTTAACCGAAGCGAATTTGCAAGCAACCTATTTTTGGGCAACAGATTTTAGATATAGAAGTTGAAGCAAAGATTAGGACATTTATAAATGTTTAAACTCAGTCAAGGATTACTTCTGACTTCTGACTTCTGACTTGCGCGTAGCCCTATAGTGCTTGCTTCCGGGATGCAGAGATCAGTGGTGCTAGTTTGGAAGATGCTAATCTTTCTGGGGCTAATTTGCGCGACGTTATCCTTACCAGACAACTGCCTGATGGCAAAGTTCACCCCTAGAGAGGGAAAAATTATAGCATCTTATGGTCAAAAATTTCCTTAATTAATTGGGATGCTAAAAAAATGAATGAGAATGAACTATTAAAACTATATCTCAAAGGAGAGAGAAATTTTCAGGGTTATAATCTCAAAGAAGCTAAGTTAATTGGTGCTGAACTTATTCATGCCAATTTATCTGGTGCTAATTTGATGGATGCTTCTTTAGCGAGGGCGCACCTAGAGCGTTCTTTTCTTCTCGGCGCTAACTTAAACGGAGCCTTTTTATATGGTACAGATTTGAGTTTTGTCAAGCTGAAGGAAGGTAAACTGATAGAGGCAGATTTGACTAAAGCTAATCTTCAAGGCGCTCAACTTCCTAAAGTCGATTTAACTGGAGCTAAACTTAGTGGTTCGATCCTTACCTCAGTAAGTCTATTTCGGGCTAATTTACCAATGGTTAATTTATGTGGCGCAAATCTCAATGGCATTAACTTCCGTTGCGCTAATTTAGAAGGAGCAAACTTGAACTGGACTAACCTGAGTGGAGCGAGGTTGAGTGGTGCTAATCTTAAGGGCGCACAATTAAACGGAGTCAAACTCAGTGGTGCTTTTTTGAATGGTTTGCAGCTAGAGGGAATTAACTTTAGTGGTATGGATCTCAGTCAAGTTAAGTTGAGCGGTGCTAAGTTGCAAGATGCAGATTTGACTGGAAGCGATCTCAGTCTTGCTTTTCTGCGTCGGACAAAATTAGATCGAGCAAACCTCAAAAAAGCAGATTTACATCAAGGTAATCTCAGGGGTAGTCAATTTCCCGAAGCTAACTTAATGAAGACCAACTTAACTGAAGTGGATCTACGGAATGCTGATTTAAGTGGGACAAATATGAATTTAGCGGATCTCACTGGAGCTGATTTGAGTGGCGCTAACTTGCAAGGAGCCTATTTATGGGGCGCAATTTTAGATGGTGTTAATTTGCGGGGCGCGGACTTGCAAGGAGCCTATTTATGGGGCGCAATTTTAGATGGTGTTAATTTGCGGGGCGCGGATCTGCGTGGTGCTAGTCTACGAGATGCTAAGATGGCGGGAGTTGATTTACAGGATGCTATTCTTATAGGAGCAACTATGCCAGATGGGAAGGTTCATATCTAGCAAGCTTATTTCTTAGTTTGAGTCGAAAGTTCAGTAGGGTGCGTTAGGCCGTCCAGTATTTCGTTTTCTTTGCCCTGGTTGCTCAATTGGCCGTAACGCACCGCAACCGCTCTCA